>JAICGY010000194.1 GCA_025922915.1 Candidatus Methylomirabilota bacterium
GCCCCCGAAGTGAGGGCCGCTCACGTCCCACCGCTCGCGCTTGCCGTCCGACGTGAGGACGAACGCGCCCTTCCGCGTACCGACGAGCACCCGTACTCCGCTCATCGCTTGCTCCTTCCCCGGCTCCCAGCCTTCTCTCGCTCTACAGTCGAACGGACCGCTCCGCGATCGACATGCCCGATGACAGGTCGCGCGGAACCATGATCTTCCGCCGGTGTCACCGCCGTGGCGGCGCCCACGGTAGCACCGCCTTCCCGTGAGGGTAAAGGCGTGGCGCCGCCTGCTGGCAAGTCCCTTGCGTGCGTCGTCGCACTTCGCCGCCCGCAGTGAATCCCGAGCCGCCCGGCACCTTCACGGCGCGACAACGACGTCCGGCGTCTGCAACGGCGACTGGCGGGACCGTTCACGCGTGTCGAGAGGGGCACCGCAAGGGGGCGCGGGCACGGCGAACAGGAGGAGGTTTGAAAGTATGGGAACGTTCAGTCCGATCGTCGCGATCCTGATGACGGTCTCGGTGACCCTCGTCTCGGAGGCCACCGCCCAGATGCAGGCGCCGCCGGGGCAGAAGCCGCCGTCGGAGGGCGTGGACAGGTCGAAGCGAGGAGAAGAGAAGAAGCTCGAGGGCCAGGTGCAGAGCGTCGACCCGTCCGGACGAGGGATGACGCTGACGGACGGGACCACCCTCATGGCTCCCCCGGGCACCGCGATAAGGCCAGGAGCCATCACCGCCGGCATGACCGTGATCGCGAGCTACACGGAGGAGAACGGCGAGAAGGTGCTCACCGATCTCACGGTGAAGGAGCCTTCCGCATCACCATCCACGGTACCGGGGTCGCCCGGCGGACCGTCACCGGCGCCGCCCACCAGGTCGCCGAGATTAGACGAGGGAGGCGCGGCGCCCGGTCGGGACGCCGCGCCTCGTCCGCGCGCGCAGCCCTCGCTCTAGCGGTCGACCGCGTGGGTCGGCCGCTAGGTCGTTCTCCGGTAGTGCGCCGTCATGAACAGGTGCCACTTCCCGTCGCCGTCCTGCATGTGCGAGGTCAGCATTCGACGATCGTCGCTCTCGACCTCGATCACGTCCCTGTACTTCGCCATCTTCCCCGGCGTGGCCATGCTGGGCCCCTCGGTGTCGAGCGTCAGCACCCGCCCCGACGCGTCCAGGGCGCCGTCGTACCGCCACAGGTGGGTCATCATCGACGCGATGAACGTGCCGACGTAGCGCTGCTTCTGCGGGTCGTAGCCGAGCGTCATCATGGTCGTCGCGGCGCTGCCGTCGGGCATCTGACCCCGGCCCTCGGCCAGGATCCAGAGCCCTCCCAGCGTTCGCACGCTCTCGGTGGTCCTGAACTTCTCCGGGGGCTTGCCGGGCTCCATCGCCGCCTCGCCCTCCGAGATCCACTCGCCGACCAGCCTCTGCAGCCACTGGTGCTCCTTCTGCGGCGCTGGCATCTCCATCGTCCACTCCTGTCGTCGGCTCGCGCGCTGGACGATCCTCCGGCGCTCGGCCGACAGCCGTCTCTCTAGCGGGCCGCCTCGAGCACCGAGGGGTCCGGCGACCGGCGATGCGGCGCGAGCCGCCAGCGGCCGTAGGCGACGAACGCCGCGAGGATTCCCACTCCGAGCGGGATCAGCGCCATCGCCGGGTCACCGACGACCAGCCCGAGTCCCGTCGCGCCGATCATGATGATCACCAGCCCGGCGGCGGCCAGCGGCGTCAGGCCCGGACGGATGTTCAGGAGCCCGGGGAGGATCAGGCCGATGGCACCGAGCACCTCGGCCACGCCGATGAACCTCAGGAACGGGCCGGGCAGCTCGATCGGCCCCGCCAGCTTCTCGAGCGGGAGGACCAGCTTGACGCCACCGGCCCACAGGAAGAGGAGCGCCAGCAGCCCCTGAACGATCCACAGCGCACGGTTCACGTTCGATCTCCTTCCCAGCTCAAGGTGGCCGGCTTCACCCTGCTCGGCGCCTCGCCTTTCCAGGCGCTTCCTTCAACGGCCTTGCCCTGCCGCCTGCTACGTCGGGGGCCCCTCTCTCACCGGCCGGACCTCGACCGTGCCGACGCGCGCCAAAGGCCCCCGGGCGGCGAAGGCGATCGCCTCGTCCAGATTCTTGACGTCGATGAGCATGTAGCCGCCGAGATGCTCGCGGGTCTCCGCGAACGGCCCGTCGGTCAGGAGCCGCTGGCCGTCCCGGACCCGGACGGTGGTCGCCGTCGACGGCGGGTGCAGGGGGGCGCCGCCCAGGTACTGCCCGCTCGCCGCCAGCTGCTCGGCGACCTGCATCTGCTCCCAGTAGACCCGCTGGCGCTCCGCCACGCCGAGCGTCTCCCAGGACTCGTCCAGGTAAATCAGCAACATGTATTTCACGGTGGCCTCCCTGATAGGTCGAACGACCGGTGGCCCGATCGACAGGCGCCCGCAAATTATCTATCGTGGCGCATGGTCCAGGATGCCGGCGCGGCCATCGACGCAGTGTATCGCGCCGACTGGGGCCGGATCGTCGCCACCCTGATCCGGCTCGTCGGCGATTTCGATGCGGCCGAAGAGGCCGCCCAGGAAGCCTTTACAACCGCCGTCGCCCAGTGGCCGGCCGACGGCGTCCCCGAGTTCCCCCGCGCCTGGATAATCCAGACGGCCCGGCACAAGGCCATCGACCGCATCCGCCGCCGGAAGCGGTTCGAGGAGAAAGTCCAGCCGTACGCCGACGGCGGGATGAGCTCGACCGTCGAGGCGCCCGACTACGACCCGGGCGAGATCCCGGACGATCGTCTCCGGCTCATCTTCACCTGCTGCCACCCGGCGCTGGCGCTCGAGACGCAGGTCGCGCTCACCCTCCGCACGCTGGGCGGTCTCACCACGGACGAGATCGCCCGGGCCTTCCTCGTGCCGCCCACGACGATGGCGCAGCGACTCGTGCGGGCCAAGGCCAAGATCCGCGACGCGGGGATCCCGTACACGGTCCCCGAGACGTCGGACATGCCGGCCCGGCTGGACGCGATCCTGACGGTGATCTACCTGATCTTCACCGAAGGCTATGCCGCCACCCGCGGCGAGGCCCTCGTGAGGACCGAGCTCTGCGCGGAGGCCATCCGCCTCGGGCGCCTGGTGAGGGCGTTGATGGCGCCACGGCCGCCGGCCGAGGCGACGGGCCTCCTGGCCCTCATGCTGCTGCACGATTCCCGGCGCGACACCCGTCTGGACGAGGCCGGCGATCTCGTCCTGCTCGAGGAGCAGGATCGGCGTCGCTGGAACCGCGCGCAGATCGCCGAGGCCCTGCCGCTGGTCGAGGAGGCGCTCCGGGGCGGTCCCGGCCCGTACGCCGTGCAGGCGGCGGTCGCCGCCCTGCACTGCCAGGCGCCGCGAGCCGAGGACACGGACTGGCCGCAGATCGTGCGGCTCTACGACGTGCTCGAGCGCGTGCAGCCGTCCCCCGTCGTGTCCCTGAACCGCGCCGCGGCGGTCGCCATGGTGGACGGCCCGGGCCCGGCGCTCGCGCTGATCGATGCGCTGGCCGCCCGCGGCGATCTCGACCGCTACCACCTGCTCCACGCCGCGCGCGCCGATCTGCTCCGCCGCCTGGGTCGGCGGGCCGAGGCGGCGGAGAGCTATGCGCGAGCCCTGGCGCTGGTCACGAACGACGCCGAGCGCCGCTACCTCGAGCGGCGGCGGCGCGAGGTCGAGCGGGCGGCCCCGTGACGGGCGGCCCTGTCGGGGTTAGCGCCACGGCGCGCGGGACCCGTCCGCTCTACGCGCCCAGCGCCTGCGCGAACCACCGGAGGAGGGGGCCGATCCCCCGGGGCGCCGACAGGCCCCCGAGGGCGAGGCCGGCGATGGCACCGCCCAGATGGCCCTCGTGGCTGATCCCGCCCCGGCGGTCCCGGGCGATGAGCACGACCGCGATGACCGCGTAGCCCAGCATGAACATCGGGCCCGGAATCGGGACCGGGACGAAGAAGAAGATGACCGACGTCGTCGGATCGATCACGATCGCCGCCATCACAATGCCGAAGACGCTCCCGCTGGCCCCGAGACAGCGATACGACGGGTCCTCGCGGCGCAGCGCGAAGACCACCAGATCCGAGCCGAGCCCCGCCACCGCGTAGATCAGCAGGAACCACGCCGGCGACGCCACGTGGAGGACCGGACCCGCGAAGGAGTACAGCGCCAGCATGTTGAACGCGAGATGCAGCACGTTCGCATGCGCGAAGTGCGCGAGCAGCATGCCGGTGCCGTTCTCGCCGCGCGCGACCTGATACGGGACGAACAGGAAGCGCTCGGCCGCCGCGCGCTCGCCCCGGAGGGCGCGAAACCCGACGAGACTCACCGCGACGTTAACGGCGACGAGGGCGATCAGGACGGAGAACCCGCCCGGGCTCATCGGGCGCCGCGCACGGTGGCGAGGTAGGCGCGCAGCGACGCGGGGTTCGACATCTCACCGCCTCGGCCTCGCCGCGACGGCGGTTGCCCGCGCCGGTACGCTGAGACATGGCTCCGGTCGGGCTCGCCGAGCATCTCGACGGTCTGACGGCCCCGGCCGTGCTCGTCCGGCCGCGCGGCGATGGGCGCCTGGAGTGCCAGGCGTGCGCGCACCGGTGCGCGCTTCGCGACGGCGACCGCGGCCTGTGCGGCGTGCGCACCCGCCGCGGCGACGTGATCCGGGCGCCGTTCGGCTACGTCGCAGCCCGCCGCATCCGCGCCGTGGAGACCAACACCGTCTACCACGTGCGGCCCGGGACGCAGGCCCTCGTCATCGGGATGTACGGGTGTGACCTGCGCTGCCCGTACTGCCAGAACTGGCGCATCTCCCAGGCGCTGCGCGAGGACACGGCGCCCTCGATGCCGGCCCCGGTCACGCCGGCCGCGCTCGTCGACGAGGCGGTCCGGAGCGACTGCGCGGTCGTCTGCGGCGCCTACAACGAGCCGCTGATCGCCGCGGAATGGCTGCACGCGGTGTTCGCGGAGGCGCAGCGCGCGGGCCTCGTGACGGGCATCGTGTCCGACGGCAACACGACCGGCGAGACGCTCGCGTACATGCGGCCCGTGACCGACTTCTACCGGGTCGACCTCAAGGGCTTCACGGACCGCCAGTACGCCGCCGTCGGCGGGCGCCTCGCCACCGTGGTCGAGGCGATTCGCGTCGCGCGCGCCCTCGGGTACTGGGTGGAGGTGGTGACCCTCGTCGTGCCCGGCTTCAACGACGACCTCGGCGGCCTCCGCGGGCTCGCGCGGGACCTCGCGGCCATCGACGTCGACCTGCCCTGGCACCTCAACGCGTTCTACCCGCGCTATCGATGGCGCGATCGCCCGCGCCAGGGCGCCGGCTTGCTGATCAGCGCCGCCGGGGCCGCGTACGCCCGCGGGCTGCGCTACGTGTACGTCGGCAACCTCGCGGACCGCGTGGCCCAGCTGTCGCACACCCGCTGCCCGGGCTGCCGGGCCGTGGTCGTCGAGCGTCACGACTATCGCGCGGTGGCGGTCAGATGTCCCGAGGGGCGCTGCCCCGGGTGCGGCACGCACCTTCCGGGGCTCTGGCGCGCCCGGGCCGGGCCCGGCCCCTACCCGGCCGCCGCGGGATCCATCCAGAAGACCTCCCAGTGGTGCCCGTCGACGTCGTAGAAGCTCCACCCGTACATGAAGCCGTGGTCCTGCGGATCCATGGCGTGGGTGCCGCCCGCGGCGAGGGCCTTCTGCACGAGGTCGTCCACCTCCGCCCGGCTGTCGCAGGAGACGGCCACGAGCGCCTCGGTGTACCGCGTCGTGTCGCAGGGCTCGCGCCGGGTGAACCGCCGGAAGAACGGCTCCGTGAGGAGCATCACGAAGCCGTCGTCCCCGACGATCATGCAGGCGGCGTTGTCGTCCGTGAACTTGGGATCGAAGTCGAAGCCGAGCGCCGAGAAGAACCGCTTCGACTTCTCGAGGTCGCGCACGGCCAGGTTGACGAAGATCCTTCGCGCCCGCCCGACTGCCATCACTCGCTCCATGGGCCACGCGCTCGCTGCCGGGGAGCGCGTGGGCCGGTCATCAGTACTGGAACGCGCCGAACCGAAGCGGCGCCAGCTCCACGACGGACATGTCCCCGGAGCCCGCCCACTTCAGCATCTCCTCCGCGAACGGGCCCGTGTCCGTGCGCGTGTACTTCAGCAGCCCCTTGCGACACACGTCGACGGCCAGCCCGGCGTCGCCGTCGACGACGCGGACGTTCGCTCGCCCGCGCACGCCGCGCGCGCGCTCCCCCGCCGTCGTGTCGACCGTGAAGTAGGCCCGCCGGCTGGCGCGCAGCACGCTCGCCTTGCGAGAGGCGCGTCCGACCAGGACGCGAAACGCTCCCCCCTCGAAGACGTGCCACACCGGGTGCACGAGGGGCCAGCCGTCCTCGTCCACCATGCCGAGGCGCAGCAGGAGCGGCTCGGCGAGAAGGGCCAGGATCTCGTTCTCGGACAGCACACCGGCATGTCGATCGACGGCGACGATGTTCATCGAGAATGCCTCCTGAGGGCCTCGCGGCCGTTGCCGGCCTCCTTTCCGCGTGAGCCTACATCAGTACGTCGAACGGGGGATGGCGCGATCGACACCCGATCGGCGGGCGCCGAGCGGGGCGACGCGGCGGGCGGGACGAGGGGCGGGCGGCGTCAGGCGCCGCCGTGGAACCACATCAGCCGCGTGATGGCCGGGCCCTGCGTCTGTCGGACCAGCTCGAGGGCGTCGCTGGTTCCCGACGTGCAGCGTATGGGCTCGGCGCCGGGCCTGCTCTCGGCCGCGTTGAGCACGAGCAGACAGTGCTTGGAGCACGCGACGTTCTCGGAGTGTCGCGGCGCCCGCTCCACACCGGCGAGGTACGGCTCGGGGGGCGCCAGATCCGGGAAGTAGGCCTTCCGCGCGAACGGGGCCAACAATGTGGCCGGCATCAGCGAGCAGGCGATCACGTCAACGTGGCGGCGCGAGGGGGCGACGACGGGAGCGGTGTGCACGGCGACGACGGCCCCGCAGTCGTTCTCGGGGCAACGCACGGTGTGTCGCGTGAGGGTCAGCCGCCGCTGCTGGCGGCGCCGGAGCAGGAGCGTGGTCACGGCCGCCAGGATCACGACGGTGATGAGCAGGATCCAGTCCATGCGACTCTCCCCGTGGTTTCGAACGGCCCACCGGCCTCTCGTCGACCCCGCTCCATGCAAGGCCCCCGCCACACCACGGACGAACGCCGCCCGCGCGGAAGGGTGCGTTCTGTCTGAGCTGGCGTACGTCCGCCGGGGGCCCGATGGGGCGGACACGCCACACTGGGGCACGGGGCGGACGACGTTCCCGCCCCGTGAAGCGACGGAGGCCCCCGGCGCGGGCCGAGGCTACTTCGCCGCCACCTCGGTGAGCTTCGAGGCGCAGGCGTCCGCGACGTCGTAGTTCGCCTCACCCTTGCCGAACGTGGCCCAGCCGCCCTGGATCACGGCGTCCCGCTGGTCCCAGGACGTCGTGAGCGCCTTGAGCGCCACCAGCTTCTCCACGCCGGCGGGATCGGCCTTGGACTTCTCGAGGCAGACCGGGACGAGGGCCGCCGTCACGGCGGTCGTGGCGCGCTCCATCGCCACGCGGTCCGCGGTGCCGGCCGTCGTCCACCCGCCCCAGCTGAAGCCGACGATCATCGTGACGATGCTCCCGATCACGAACCCCCACGCGCCCGGCTTGAACATGTGCATGTACGCGTTCATGGGACTCTCCTTTCCGGCTGACGAGCCCTATGAGACCGCGCTCTCTCCCGGGACGCCATTGCACCTAGGTGCAATGGGCCGCGCCGCCCGCGACGACTACCCTGGCCCCATGAAGGTCTTGCTGATCCGCCACATCGCCGTGACGACGCCCGACGTTCCCGACACCGACCGACCTCTCCCCTCGTTCGCCGAGGTCAAGGTCGCGCGGGCCTTCGCGCGCAACGACGTGAGGACGGAGCCGGCGCTCGCCGCCGACGACGTCGACGGCATCGTCGCGGCGCTCCGGACGCAGCCCCGCGATGCGAGCGTGGCGCTCGTCGGACACGAGCCCATGCTCGGC
>JAICGY010000195.1 GCA_025922915.1 Candidatus Methylomirabilota bacterium
CGGAAACACAGGCGTCGCGCGCGCCGCGCGGACCCGGTGGCATCGCGCTTGCTCCCTCCTCTCGTCGACGGGTTCGAAATCGTACCCACCAACGATGGAGGAATCACGATGAAGAGCTTTCTCAGCATGCTGACGGTATCGGCGTTCGGCCTGGCCGTGGTCAGCGGTGCCGCCGCGCAGACCATGCGCCCCAGCACCGATCAGCCGGCCCGCGATACCCAGCGCGACGACAAACAGCGGCAGGCCTGGACGCCGAAGACGGGGTCCATCGAGTCCGGCAAGCTCATCGGCATGAAGGTGCGGGACAGCCAGGGCAAGGACGTGGGCGAGGTCGACCAGCTGATCGTCGACGAGAGCGACGGCAAGATCACCCACGCGGTCCTGGGCAAGGGCGGCGTGCTGGGCATCGGCGAGCAGAAGCTCGTGGTCGACTGGGAGAAGCTGAACGTCCAGCGTGACGCCAAGAACCGCAACAACTGGGTGGCGACCGTCGACCAGGCCACGCTCGACAGCGCGCAGCTCTACGTCGAGCGCGACCGCGATCGCACGCCGGCCGCGAGCCCCGCGACGACGCCGCGCTCGGACCGCGGCATGAAGAACGGCGCGGGCACGACCAACAAGGACGACACCGGCACCAAGAAGTAACGAAACGAAGTCACGAGCGCGCGCGGCCCGACGGTGCCCGGCGCCGTCGGGCCGTCCGTGCACGGGAAGACGACGGAGGGAGCGATGAGGATCGACCGGCCAGCCGAGCTGGGCGAGCGGGCGGCGCGGGCCATCGACCGGCAGGACTGGCTGGCGCCCGTCGAGGACACGCTGCAGGAAGCCATCGGCGCGGCGTACCGCGCCGGGGGCGCCGTGGGCCAGCGGGTCAAGGACTTTCTCCACGGCACGTGGCTCGGGCATCCCCTGCATCCCGTGCTGACCGACGTCCCCATCGGCGCGTGGACGACGGCGCTCGTGTTCGACGTCCTCGACCGGAGCCGGCGCCACGGGTGGTGGACGCGCCGCGCGCTCCAGCGACGCGCGGATGACGCGATCACGGTGGGCGTCGTCGGCGCCGTCGGCGCGGCGCTCGCCGGCATCACGGACTGGCAGCACACGAGGGGCGGGGCCCGCCGGACCGGGCTCGCCCACGCCGCGCTCAACACGGTGGCGCTCGCCTGCTACGGCGGCTCGCTCGCGCTGCGCGCGCGGGGGGCCCGCGCCGAGGGCCGCAGCCTCGCCTACGCGGGCTACGCCGTGCTGCTCGCCTCCGCGTACCTCGGCGGACGCCTGGTCTATCACCATCGCGTGGGCGTCGACCACGCCGAGCGCGACGCGGCGCCGGCCGAGTTCGCGCGTGCGCTGCGCGACGCGGAGCTGCCGGAGGGGCAGCACCGTCGCGTCGAGGTCGCCGGCGTGGCCGTCCTGCTCGTACGCCGCGCCGGCCGCGTCCACGCGCTCGGCGAGCGCTGCTCGCACATGGGGGGACCGCTGGCCGAGGGCGAGGTCTGGGACGACAGCGTGGTGTGCCCGTGGCACGGCTCCCGCTTCGCGCTCGAGGACGGCCGGGTGCTCGGCGGGCCCGCCACGATGCCGCAGCCGTGCTTCGAGACGCGGGTGCGAAACGGCTGGATCGAGGTGCGCCGGGCCGCGGACGCCCTCGCCGCGGCGTGAGCGCCCGCGGCCGGACCGGCCCTCAGCCGGTGGGCCGCGTGAGCGCAGGGTCGATCAGGGCGAGCCCGCTCGCCGGGTCCATGCGGCGCCGCAGGTGGGCCGGCGACTCGGTGAGGACGAGCTCCAGCGTCGGCCAGACACGCGCCTCGAGCAGGTGCCCGCCATGGGCAGTGCCGTCCGCGCGCCCGAGGACGACGTGGGCGTGCACCTTCGGGCCGTCGTCACCCACCGCCACGTCGCCCAGGAGCGAGAGCACCTCGACCTGCTCGGCCACCTCGATCCGCCGGTAGTCCCGGCGCTCGCGGTCGAAGTAGCCGAGCGTGGCCGCGCTGAAGGCTCCGAGGGCGGTGAAGTGCGCGGCGGACAGCCCCTCGCGGCGCGCGAACCGCTGCAGCTCGGCGATCGGCTCGTCGCCCTTGTCGAAGATCAGCGCCCACGTCTTCTGTCCATCGGCGTGAAGCAGGCTCGTCTTCACCGTTGGGCTCCTCCCTACACCAGTTCCCGGATCTTGTTGGAAGCGATGGTCAGGGCGATCTCCTTGCGGTTCGGCTCGCCGCGCGCCAGCGACCTGCCGAGCATCGCCGCCTGCTCGACGGAGACCTTGCCCGGCATCGGCGGCTCGAACGGGTCCACCACCGCCTCCACCAGGACCGGGCCCGGCGTGGCGAGCGCCTGGTCGAGGACGCGCCCGCAGTCCTCCGGGTCCTCGATCCGCAGGCCGATCCCGCCGCAGGCCTGCGCGACGAGGGCGAAGTCGATCGGGTGCAGCTCGCAGCCGTACTCCGGGTTGCCGAGGAAGACCATCTGCTCCCACTTGATCTGGCCGAGAGTGTTGTTCTTCACGACCACGACCTTGACGGGCAGGCCGTACTTCACGCAGGTCGCGAACTCGCCCATGAGCATCGCGAACCCCCCGTCGCCGACGAACGCCACGACCTGGCGCTGGGGGTATGCGAGCTGGGCGGCGATGGCGTAGGGGAGGCCGTTGGCCATGGTGGCGAGGGTGCCGGACAGCGAGTGCATCTGGCCGCGGCGCGCCGGGATGTGCCGTGCCCACCACGTGGCTACCGTGCCGCTGTCGCAGGCCACGATCGCGTCCTCGCGCAGCCGCCGGCCCAGCTCGTGCGCCACCACCTGCGGCTTCATCGGCCGGTCGCGGCGCGTGGCCCGTTCCTCCATCAGGGCGTTCCAGGACTGCATGCCCTGCTGCGCCGCCTCCAGGAAGCGGCGGTCCGGCTTCCGCTCGAGGCGCGGGAGCAGCGCCTCCAGCGTGCGCCGGCTGTCGCCGACGAGGCCGACCTCCACCGGGTACCGCAGCCCGATCCGCATCGGGTCCAGCTCGATCTGCACCGCGCGCGCCTGGCCGGGGTTCGGGTAGTACTCGATGTACGGGAAGGACGTGCCGACCATCAGCAGCGTGTCGCAGGTCTCGAGGACGTCCTGCGACGGCTTCGTGCCGAGCAGCCCGATCGACCCCGTCGTGTACGGGCTGTCGTCGGGCACGACGGCCTTGCCGAGGAGCGGCTTGACGATCGGCGCGCCGAGCGTCTCGGCGGCGCGCTCCACCTCGTAGCCCGCGCCGAGCGCCCCGGCGCCGGCCAGGATGGCCACCCGGCGCCCGGCGTTCAGGATGGCGGCCGCGCGCTGCAGGTCCACGTCCGCGGGGACGGGCGCGCTCCGGGCGAGCACGTCGGAGGTGTGCCCCGGCACGTTGCGCTTCGAGCGGCGGCGGCCGACCGTCATCTCCTGCACGTCCACGGGCACCGTGATGTGCGCGACGCCGCGGTACGCCAGCGCCGTGCGGCACGCGAGGTCGGCGACGTTCTCGACGTGGGTCGGCCCCATCACGCGGACGTTGTACTTGGCCACGTCCATGAAGAGCTTGTCGAGTTCGACGTCCTGCTGGGTGTGCGTGTGGATCAGGTCGTGGAACGCCAGCCCGGTGATGGCGAGCACGGGCTGGAGGTCGAGCTTGGCGTCGTACAGGCCGTTGAGCAGGTGGATCGCCCCCGGCCCGGACGTCGCCAGGCAGACGCCGAGGCGACCGGTGAACTTGGCCCACGCGCACGCCATGAACGCCGCGCTCTCCTCGTGCCGGACCTGCACGAACCGGATCGTGTCGCGGCGGGTGCGCAGGGCCTCCATGATGCCGTTGATGCCGTCGCCGGGAAGGCCGAACACCGTGTCGACGCCCCAGTCCTGGATGGTCTCGACGAGAACGTCGGCCGCTGTCGTCGCCATGTGTCCCACGCTCCTTGCCGACGTGCGCGCCCGCACGTCGAGTTGCGGGTGAATGACATCCATCGGTGCAGGCGAGGTGCCACCCGATCGGGACCGCTCACGCGGTTGTGCCCCTGTCGCCGCGGGCGTATGATCCGTCGCCTGCCCTCTGGCGTGCAGGCTATCGCTTTGCGATTCTTACAATTGCGGCGGAGCTGTGGAGGTAGCTGTGGAGGAAGCGGCCATCCGAACGCGCATCCGGACGATGCTCGAGACCAGGACTCTGCCGTGCGACGAGCCCCGGGCCACGTGGGCCGGCAACGGCGGAGGCCACCGCTGCGCCGCGTGCACGGAGACGATCGCCCCGACCGAGATCGAGTTCGAGGTCGACCTCGCGTCGGGGCTCACGCTGCGTCTGCACCGCCGGTGTCACGACATCTGGCGTCAGGAGTGCGCGCCCGCCCCCAGTCCGTGACGGGGCCGGCGGTCAGCGCTTGACGTCGTCGACCGCCTCGTCCACCTTGTCGCCGACCTTCTCGGCCGGGCCCTTGCCGATCAGCTTGTCCTGATCGAGCGCCTCGTCGACCTTCTCGCCGGCCTTCTGCACCGGCCCCTTCTCGCACCCCGCGACGGTGACGCCCGAGACGAGCGTCACGAGCGCCACGGCGACAATGCTCGGCTTCCACATGCGCGTGTCCTCCCGTTGCCGGCTTCCGCCGGTCAGTGGATCGGACTGCAAGAGAGGCACCAGGCCCGCCCTTTCCCGGTGACGCTCGCTGTCCGGAAATCGATTTCAGCGCGGTGGGTACCGGCCGGAACCGGCTTCCGGGTACGATCCGGAGAGCGCTTGCGACGATCCGGGAGGTGCGGCGTTGGCGGAGAGCTGGGCCTGGCTGCTCGTGGCGGTGGTCGCTGGCCTCGTGCTGGGCTACCTCTGGCTCAAGCGAGAGCTGTGGATCCATCGGCGCCGGCGCCGCGGGAGGCGCTGAGTCCGCAGATTCTTCGCATTGACCGCACGGCAGGCGGGTCGTCACAGTGGATGGGAGTGGATGAGCGGCGTCGCGACTACGAGCTCGTGGAGGACCTGCTGGTGTGGGCCGGCGTGCGCGGCAATCGCCGGCAGCTGGCGGCGGACCTGCTGGCGTTCCGGAAGCGCCGCGGCTGGGAGGCCCACGGCTTCGACAGTCTCGCGGACTACCTGACCTCGGCGCACCGGGTGACGGATCCCGGGCTACGGCAGACCGCCCTCGACACGTTCGACGCCGTCTGCGCCAGCGCCGAGCGGCTGCACCTCCCGCCATCCCGGAGCGAGGAGGACTTCGAGAGGCTGGCCGAGTTCCTGGTCTGGGTGGCGGCACGACGCAACTCGGCGGCGCTGGCCAGTCGGCTGAGAGAGCTGGCCAACCGAACCGCGTGGAAGTCGTACGGCTTCACGACCTTCGGCGACTACCTCGCGTCCGTCCACCAGCTTGACGCCCGGCAGCGGCGGCGGGCGGTCGCGGCCCTCAACTCGCTGCTCTTCCAGGCCCGCCGTCAAGCCGGCGAGCGCGGCGACGACGAGATGGTGTTCTAGCCACCGTGCTAGGATGACGACGGCTCGCCGTCGTCGATCGTCCATCCCGGGCGGATAGCTCAGTCGGGAGAGCGCAGCCCTTACAAGGCTGAGGTCGCAGGTTCGATCCCTGCTCCGCCCACCAGCTTCACGAGCCCCTGCGATGGCGCTCGGCCTCCCACAAGGCGAAGCAGGCCAGGTGGAAGCGATAGGGCCGGCGCTCGTGGTCGACCTCGTACTCGGTCTGCCCGCGCGAGACGGGCACGTCGCACGCGCTACACGGCTCGCCACCGCCGAAGCCCGCCCAGATCTTGGTCGGCAACGCGCTCGGCAAGAGCCCGGCCGACATCTTCAGGCGGATCATGTCGTCAAGGCTCGCGGCGTTCCGGAGCTCGATGAGCGCAGCCGCCCGGCCCGCGAAGCGGCCCACCAGCTCGAGCGCCGACGCCGGGATCTCCGTCGCCTCGGTGTGGTGGCTCGACACGACCCCGATCACGGAGCCGTCCAGCGCCACGAGGGGCGTGGTACTGAACGGCGCGAGCGTGGGCGCGAAGCATGACCGCACGGGCGTCCGCGCTGAAGCTGGGATCGGTGGCGACGTCGGTCACGATGACGGGTCGGCGATGACGGAAGGCCGCGGCGCAGGCGGAGCCCTCGAGATGCACCGCGGCGAAGAAGCCGAGGAACTCGCCATCGAACCCACGCTGGGCCGCGATCTCCAGGGCACCGGTGGCCGGGGTTCACGAGCTGCAGGTTCCCGAAGTCCGCGCCCGTGGCGAGCATGACCGCATCCAGCGTGTGGTCGAGCAGGGCGGCGACCGGAACCGTGCCGGCGAAGCGCGTGGCCAGGCTGTCGAGTCGCTCGTGCAACTCGAGTTCGGTGTCGCGGGACGTCCCTGGTCTCTGCGACATCTCAGCCCCCGTGCCGGGCCTGGAGAATAGCATCGCGCTGCGCGGGTTGCCAGGGGACCTCGCGCGCCAGTGTAGAGAGCTCATGATCTGTCCGCTCTCGAGAGCACGTGAAATGACCGCTCCCCGGCCGGCGTCCGGGGGCCGGCATGCTCATCCTGGAGGTGAGCATGCCGTATCCGCCCGACGCCATGGAGCGCGTCATGAAGGTCCAACAGGTGATTTTGCACGCTCTCAGTGGGCAGCTGACGTGGATCCAGGCGGCCGACATCCTGGGCCGCTCCGCCCGGAGCATCCGCCGGCTGCGCCTGCGGTACGAACGGTATGGGTATGACGGGCTATTCGACCGGCGCCGGCGCACGCCCTCGCCCAAGCGGGCGCCGGTGGCCCAGGTGGAGAAAGTCCTGCGCTTGTATCGCGAGCGCTATGGCCCCCGCGACGGCCACCGCGGCTTCAACGTCCGCCACTTCCACCAACTCGCGCGCCGGGAGCACGGGGTGACCCTGTCCTACAGCTTCGTCAAGAAGGCCCTGCAGGAGGCCGGGCTGGTCCCGAAAGGGCGGGCCCGCGGTCGTCATCGGCGGCGCCGAGAGCCCCGGCCCTGCGTCGGCGAACTGTTGCACCTGGATGGCAGCCGCCATCAGTGGCTGGCCCTCCGGCCAGGCGCCTGGCACACGCTCATCGCCGTGGTCGATGACGCCACCAAGGCGCTGCTCTATGCAGAACTGACCGAGGCCGGCGAGGGCACCGTCGTGGTGATGCGCGCGCTCCGGGCCGTCTTCCACACCCACGGCCTGCCGATCGCCCTGTACACCGACCGCGCCGGCTGGGCCGTGCACACGCCCACCTCGGGCAGCGCCCCGGATCGTACGCGTCGCACCCAGGTCGGCCGGGCCCTGGACCGGCTCGGCATCGAGCACATCCTGGGCTCCTCGCCCCAGGCCCGGGGCCGCAGTGAACGCGCCAACCGCACCCTGCAGGACCGGCTCGTCAACGAACTGCGCCTGGCCGGCATCGCCACCGTCGCCGCCGCCAACCGGTATCTGCACGAGCGCTTCCGGCCTGCCTACAACGCCGAGTTCGCCCGGCCGCCGGCCGACCCCACGCCCGCCTGGGTCCCCCTGCATGGCGTCGACCTCGAGCAGATCCTCTGTCACGAGGACGAGCGCGTCGTCGGCCGCGACAACACCGTGCGCCTCGACAACGTCCTCCTCCAGGTCGTCAAGCAGCCCGGCCGCCGCACGTGCGATGGCTTGCGGGTGAGCGTCCGCCGCCACCTCGACGGCTGGCACTCCGTCTGGCACGGCACACGCTGCCTGGGACTCTACGATGATCGCGGCCGCACCGTCCCGCGCCCGCCGGCGGCTGGCGCGCCCGCCCTCCCCCCGGCCCCCACGCCGCGCGCCCCGCGGACCGGCCCAAACCGCCTCGGCCAGTCCCCCGCTGCCCTTCGCGCATGACAGAGCGGACAGATCACGTGTCAAACAGAAGCGGTCATTTCACTTGTCAATAACAGGGGACCTCGCGCGCCCGAGCCGCCTCGCGCGCGGGCATGGCCACCTGCCGGTGGCGGTCGGCTGGGCCGGTGCTGCCGGATGTGCCGGTGGCAAGCGCGCTGCTACGGAAGGACCCGGCATGGGGGCGGATCGCCCGAACCCGACGGTGGTGCGGCGGCAGCC
>JAICGY010000196.1 GCA_025922915.1 Candidatus Methylomirabilota bacterium
AGGGCTGAATTGAGCCCGCCGCCCGGGATGAGCAGCAACGGGAAGCCCGAACCGACCTCCTCATAGTGGATGCGGACCGAGCCTCGCTCGTAGAACGGCATGGCACTCTCCTCGCCGGGGCAGGTGGTGGCTACTCTATCTCACGGCAGGTTCTCGCGCAGCGGCATGTGCTCGAGCCCACCCGGGGAAGTCGAATCGCTGGCGCCCGGCGCACGGCTTGCGAGTCGTGCGGCCCGTGCCCGACCTGATACCCTTGTCCTCCACCGACCCCGGGGGAGGGTGACGGCCATGGGCAGGATCGTCTTCGCGGGCGCCATGTCGCACGTGCTGGATCCGGACTACTACCAGGCGGCGTGCGGGGACGTCGGCCGGCAGAAGGTGACGGCGGTGATGGCAGCCATCGCCGCGATGGGCGAGCGGTTCGCCGCCGCCGAGGCCGACGCGCTCGTCGTGATCGCGGACGACCACATGAACGCGTTCTCGTTCAACTGCGTGCCGGCCATCTGCGTGCGCATCGGACGGACGGTCCAGCGGTTGATCCAGGCCGAGGCGGAGGCGTTCGACAAGGTCCTGGAGCACATGCCGGTCGAGTACCCGCTGCACGAGCCGCTGGCCACCGGCATCCTGGAGCAGGGCCTCCGGAGCGGGTTCGACCTCGCGATGTCCTGGGAGGCGCCGGTGGACCACGCGTTCCTGAGCCCGGTGAACACCCTGCTGGGCGCGCGGCCGGTGCCGCCCCTGGTGCCGATCTTCGTGAACGCGTTCATCGCACCGCAGCCGACCGCGCGGCGGTGCTTCCAGTTCGGCCAGCACGTCGCGCGCGTGGTGGCCGGAGGCCCCTGGAACGTCGGGATCATCGCCACGGGCGGGCTGTCGCACTTCCCGGAGCTGCTGCTGAGCCGCGTCGGCGAGACGGACACGGTCTTCGACCGGAAGCTGATCCACTGGATGGAGCAGGGGGAGCACGAGCCGCTGCTGGACCTCACCGCCGACGAGCTGCACAAGACGGGGAGCCACGAGTTCCTGAACTGGATGGTGCTGCTGGGCGCCGTCACGCCCGCGCGCGCGGAGGTCCGCTACTTCGGCGAGCTGCCGCGCATCAACCTCGCCGCGGTGGAATGGAGGCTCGCATGAGCCGCTACGCGATCAACAGTCTCCTGTACCACCTCAAGAAGGACGCGGCCCTGCGCGCCCGCTTCCTCGCCGACCCGGAAGCGGCGATCGCCGGCGCCGACCTCACGGACGCGGAGCGCGCCGCGTTCGTGGCCGGCGACATGCGGACGCTCAACGAGCTCGGCGGCTATCTCCACCTGGTGATGTCGGTGCCGAGGATCGGCACCCACGGCGGGCAAGGCCTCCACCTGCGCGAGCCGCTCGAATCGCCCACCGACAGCCGCAACCCGCGGGAGGAGTGACGCCATGGGCGGTCCGCTACGCGTCGTGCACTACGTCAACCAGTTCTTCGGGGGGATCGGGGGCGAGGACCAGGCCGGCGTCGGCGTGACGGTGAAGCCCGGGGCGGTGGGTCCCGGCCGGGCGCTGGAGGCGGCGCTGGGCGCCGACGCGCGCGTCGAGGCCACGATCGTCTGCGGCGACAACTTCGCCGGCGAGCGGGCCGAGGACACGGCGCGGGCCATCGCCGAGGCGCTCGACCGGCTGAAGCCGGACGTGCTGGTGGCGGGCCCGGCGTTCGCGTCGGGCCGCTACGGCCTGGCCTGCGTGCTGGCCTGCCAGGCCGCGCGCGGACGGGGTGTCCCGGCGATCACCGCCATGCACCCGGACAACCCTGGCGTGGCCGTCGGGCGGCGCGACGTCTGTATCGTCCCCACCGGCACCGCCGCGACGTCCATGGCGGCGGCGCTGGCCGCGCTGGCGCCGCTGGCGCGGCGCCTCGGACGCGGGGAGACGCTCGGCCCCGCGGAGGTGGAGGGCTACATCGGCAGCGGCCTGCGGCGCGTGCACGACCGCGGGCGGCCCGGCTACCAGCGCGCCCTCGACATGCTGCTGGACAAGCTGCACGGCCGGCCCTACCGCTCGGAGGTGCCGTACGCCCCGCCGGAGCGCGTGACACCAGCGCCGCCCCTCGCCGACCTCGCGCGCGCGCGCATCGCCATGGTGACCACGGGCGGCCTCGTGCGGAAAGGCAATCCCGACCGCCAGGTGTCGGCGAACGCCGTGCGCTACCACCGGCACGAGGTGGCCGAGCTCGAATCGCTCTCCCCGCGCGACTGGGAGGCCTACCACGCGGGCTACTTCAACCACATCGTCAACAGCAACCCGAACTACATCCTGCCCCTGTCCTTCCTGCGCGACCTGGAGCGCCAGGGCCGGATCGGCAAGGTGCACGAGCACATCTACGCGCTGCCGGGCGTGAGCACGCCGGTCGCGGTGTCGGTGGGGCACGGGCGCCGCATCGCCGAGGACCTCAAGACGGGCGGCGTGGACGGCGCGCTGCTCGTCGCCACCTGAGGAACCTGCAATCGTTGCGGCGCAACGATCGCCAAGGAGATCGAGCGGGTGGGAATTCCGGTGGGGATGATCTCGGCCATCTACAACTTCGCGCTCACCACGGGGGCCAACCGGGTGATCCGCGGCGCGCGGATCGAGCACGTGTGCGGCGATCCCACGCTGAGCCCCGAGAAGGACTACGCCTTCGGCATGCGCATCGTGACGGGGGCGCTGGAGGCGCTGACCGTCGCGGTGCCGGGGCCGACGCTCTTCGATCCGATGGCGCCGGGCAAGACCGCGGAGGCCGCCCGTGCGTCTTGAGATGGGGACCTTCCCGGTCACGGACATCGCGTTCGACGGTTCGACGCGCTGGGAGGCCGGCCGGCTCACGGTGGACCGCGACGCGGTGCTGGCCGCGGTGCGGGAGGACCCGCGCATCGCTTCCGCCGAGCTGGAGATCGCGCGCCCGGGCGAGTCGGTGCGGATCTGGCCGGTGCGCGACGTGATCGAGCCGCGCGTGAAGGTGCAGGGGCCCGGGGTCTGCTATCCGGGCGTCTGCGGGCGCGACATCGCCACGGTGGGCGAGGGCCGGACGCACCGCCTGGCCGGCCTGGGCGTGGCCGAGGTGTCGAGCGTCAACTGGCACGACGCCGGCGGCGACTTCGTCGAGACCTACCTGGACATGTCCGGCCACTACGCCGACATGTATCCCTACCGCCGGCTCCTCACCCTGTGCCTGGTCGTCGAGCCCGACGCGACGCTCGGCGAGGAGATCAAGAACTACGCGGTCCACAAGGCCGCGCTCACGGTGGCAGACCGGCTCGCGGAGTCGGTGCGCGGGCTGACGCCGCCCGAGCGCGAGGTGTTCGAGCTGGGGCCGGTAAACCCCGCGCTGCCCCGGGTCATCTACATCTGGTGCGTGCACTCGCCACAGGCCATGTCGGGCTCGCCCACCGCCTTCGGCACGGCGACCTACGGCCTGACCCAGCTGACGCCGCCGTGGTACCTCCACCCCAACGAGATCCTGGACGGCGCGCTCACGGGACCCTATCGCACCGCCTTCGCCATGTCGTGGACGGTGGCGAACAACCCGCTCCTGCTCGACCTCTACCGGCGGCACGGGAAGGACTGGAACTTCCTCGGGGTGATCTCGCTCCGCACGGAGTGGACCACGCAGACCGAGAAGCAGCTGATGGCGAACCAGACGGCCAAGCTCGCCAGGCTGCTGGGCGCCCAGGGGGCGGTGGTCACGTGGGACGCCGGCGGCAACGAGTTCATCGAGGTGGTGCGCAGCATCCAGGCCTGCGAGCGGCTCGGCATCAAGACCGTCTTCCTGACGAGCGAGGACGACGCGACGGACGGGGCGCCGACCATGCTCGAACCGCTGCCGGAGGCCGACGCCATCGTCAGCACCAGCTTCTTCAAGAACGTCACGCTGGGCGTGCCCCCCGCCCCCGCGGTCGCGCGCGTGATCGGGCTGCCCACGAAGCAGATCCGCCGCGGCTCGACCATCGGCCTGCACGGCGGCGCCGACGCGATGCTGCCGACGGCGGGCCCGCTGCCGGCCCCCTGGCGCTACGACGACCACTACGGCTTCGGAAGCCTGAGCTGCATCGAGTAGGCGGCGGACCTCGGCGTGGCGGCGTCGCCCGCCTTCGCCGGCGCGCCGCGCGGGGGCGGGAGGCGATGCCGCGGTACACTACGGCCGCCATGCGACTGGAGCTGCGCTGGTCCGATGTCGAGGAGGTGGCGGCGGCCGCCGCCACGTGGCTCGTCGGCGCGCGGCTCGAGGTCGACCTCGACGCGCTGCGCGCGCTCCTGGCCGCCGACGCGCGGCTGGGCGCGGTCCGGCTCGACCTCGTGCACCCGGGCGAGCGGGTTCGCATCGGGCGCGTCTTCGACGTGATCGCGCCGCGGGCGCGGCTGGACGGCGAGGACTTCCCCGGGGTGCTGGGCGCGGTGGCCCGGGCCGGGGACGGCCGGACCCTGGCCCTGGCGGGCGTGGCGGTGGTGGCGACCGACCAGCAGACGGACAATGTGGGCACGCTGGCCGTGATCGACATGGCCGGGCCGACCGCGGCGCTCTCGGCCTTCGGCTCCACGCACAACCTCGTGATCTCGGCGTGGCCCGCCCCGGGCGCCGGACGCTCCGACTACCTCGCCGCGGTCCGGCTCGCCGCGCTGAAGGCGGCGGTGCACCTCGCCCGGGCGGCCGGCGAGCGCGAGCCCGACCGGGTGGAGGTGTTCGCGCTGCCGCCCTCGCCCCGCGTCCCCGCGGAGTGCGCGCACCTGCCGCGCGTGGCGTACGTGTTCCAGATCCACTCGCACCAGCGGCCGACCGGCCTCGACGAGGGTATCCTCTACGGCGATCCCGTGCGGCGCATGCTCCCGACCATCGTGCATCCGAACGAGGTGCTCGACGGCGCGGTCCTCCGGGGCTTCATGGGCCGCAGCGTCACCACCTGGGCGATCCAGAACCACCCGGTGATCCGCGCGCTCTACGCCCGGCACGGCCGCGCCCTGTGGTTCGCGGGCGTGGTCGTCACCGTGGCCCAGGCGACCGAGCCCGAGCGCGTGCGCTCGGCGTTCCTCGCCGCCGGCCTCGTCGCGCACGCCCTCGGCGCCGACGGCGCGGTGCTGACCAAGATCGGCGGCGGCGCGCCGCACGTGGACATGGCCCAGGCCGCCGCGCAGTGCGAGGCCCTCGGCGTGAAGACGACCGTGGTCGTCGAGGACATGTCCACGGACGGCAGCGCCGAGGGCATGCTGCTCTTCGATCTCCCCGGCGTGGACGCGATGGTGAACGTGGGCAGCAGCCAGGAGCCCCTCACGCTGCCCCCGATGGACCGCGTGGTCGGCGCCGACGATCTGGTCCCCCGGCTGCAGGGCCAGACGCGCGCGACGTACGGGACGCTGTGCGGGGCGATCGAGCAGGTGGGAGCCACCCGGGTGATGGCGGAGGTGCGGTGATGGACGCCCGACCGCTGCGCGTCGTCTGCTACGTCAACCAGTACTTCGGCACGCTCGGCGGCGAGGACCGGGCCGGCCTCGGACCCCAGGCGATGGAGGGCGCCGTGGGCTCCGCCCGCGCCGTCCAGCAGGCGCTGGGCGAGGCCGGCACGGTGGTGGCGACGCTCGCGTGCGGCGACAACTACGCCGCCGAGCAGCCCGAGCGCGCGGTGGCCGAGCTGGTCAGGCTGGTGGCGGCGGCCGGGCCCGACCTGGTCATCGCCGGGCCCGCGTTCCTGGCCGGCCGCTACGGCGTCGCCTGCGGCGCGCTCTGCGCCGCCGTGCAGGCGGAGCTGAAGATCCCGGCCGTGACCGGGATGCACGCCGAGAACCCCGGCGTCGAGCTCTACCGCCGCCAGGTCCACATCGTGTCCACCGGTGGCGAGGCCGCGCGCATGGGGGACGAGGCGAGGCGGCTGGTCGCGCTCGGGCTCACGCTGGCCCGGGGCGAAACGCCCGGCGCGCCGGCGGTCGAGGGCTACTTCCCGCGCGGCGTCACGCGCAACGTCGTGACCGCGGCCAGCGCCGCCGAGCGCGCCACCGCGATGCTGCTCGACAAGCTCGCCGGCCGGCCGTTCGCCAGCGAGGTCCCGCGGCCGGCCTTTCCCGCCGTCCCGGCGCCGCGCCTCGTCAAGACCCTGGAGGGCGCCACCATCGCGCTGGTCACCGACGGCGGGCTGGTGCCGCGCGGCAACCCCGACGGGGTCGAGCCGCTGAACGCCACCCGCTACGGCGCGTACAGCATCGAGGGCAAGACGGGCCTCGACGCCGCCCAGTACGACAATCCCCACCGCGGCTACGACACCTCCTGGGTGAAGCAGGACCCGCACCGCCTGGTGCCCGTCGACGTGGCGCGCGAGCTCGAGCAGCAGGGCGCCATCGGCAAGCTGCACGAGACGGTCTACTCCACGGTCGGCGTGGCCACCACGCTGGCCCACAGCGCGCGCATGGGCCGGGAGATCGCCGACAAGCTCCGCGAGGCCGGCGTGGACGCCGTCATCCTCACCTCCACCTGAGGGACCAGCACTCGCTGCGGCGCAGCGATCGCCCGGGAGCTGGAGGCGGCGGGGTTGCCGACCGTGCAGGTCTCGACCATGACGCCGGTGGCCGTGATGGTCGGCGCCAACCGCATCGTGCAGGCGGCGGGCATCATCCACCCGCTCGGCAACGCCGACCTGGCCCCCGAGGACGAGAAGGCGCTGCGCCGGCGCATCGTCGAGCAGGCGCTGCACGCGCTGCGGACCGAGGTCACGCGGCCCACGGTGTTCACGACCGGATGAGGACCCCCGTCCGGCTGGACGTCTTCTCCGACTACCTGTGACCGTGGTGCTACAACGCCGCGGTGCGGCTGCGCGAGATCGAGGAGAGCTACGGTGACCGCGTGCGCGTGCACTGGCGGGCGTTCCCGCTGATCGCGGCCGAGCAGCCGGACCGGCGCGTGACCGAGAAGACTCGCAGCGGCTGGCAGCGGGTGGGCGCCGACGAGCCGCGCGCGCGCTTCGTGCCGCCTCCGCTCGACACGCCGCTGCCGGCCTCCAGCATCCCGGCGCTCACGGCGGCCAAGTGCGCCGAGCGCCAGGGCGCCCCGGCCTTCGAGCGCTTCCACGCGCGATTGTTCGCCGCCCACTTCGGCGAGGGCCTCGACATCGGTCGGCCGGACGTGCTGCGGCGCCTGGCCCGGGCGAGCGGCCTCGACCTCTCCCGCTTCGAGGCCGACTGGGCGGGCGAGGCCTACGAGGCCGTGCTGCGCGACTGCGCCGAGGGCGCCGCCTGGTTCGGCGTGTCCGGCCTGCCCACGGTCATCCTCGACGAGAAGCTCTCGCTCGTGGGCGCCCTGCCGACCGAGCGCTATCGCCTGCTGATCGACTGGATCCTGGCCGGCGAGCCCGGAGGCGTGATCCCGCTGCCCGCGGGGACGGCGGGCGCGGCGGGCCAGAGCCCGGTGGACCGGGGCGCTTGACAGGGACTTGCAGCCCGATCCCGTTTGGCCCGGCGAACGGTATCATGCGGTCGTCTCCCATCCGGCCTCACGCGAGGGATCCAGCATGAGCCTTCGGAACTGTCTGGAGCGGCTCGAGAAGCAGGGTGAACTGGTGCGCGTGCGTCGCGAAGTCGACCGGACGTTCGAGCTGGCCGCGGTCGCCAAGAAGCTCGATGGTGGGCCCGCGGTGCTCTTCGAGAACGTGCGCGGGTTCGGAATACCGGTGCTGCTCGGTACCGAAGGCACCAAGGACCGTGTGGCCGCCAACCTGGGCGTCAAGCGCAAGGACCTGATCGACCACTTCGCGCGCGCGATCGGTGCGCCGGTGGCCTGGAGACGCGTCGCGGACGGCCCGGTGAAGGCCAGGGTGCTGCGGGCTCCCTTCGACATCGGCCGCGTCCTGCCCGTCCCGCACCACTACGAGAAGGAGCCCGCCCCGTTCATCACCGGCGGCATGGTCGTCGCGCGTGATCCGGACTCCGGCGTCCTGAACGCCTCGTACCAGCGCATGCAGCTCAAG
>JAICGY010000197.1 GCA_025922915.1 Candidatus Methylomirabilota bacterium
TGGCCCCAGTAGACGCCGGTGTCCTGCGGGTCGGCCGAGAGGGGGGCGTAGGAGGTCCAGCCGGCGGCGGCGTGGCCGCCCTCCACGAAGAAGCCGCCCTGCATGAGCACGGCCGCCACCGCCCCCAGCCAGAACGAGAGCATGTTGAGGACGGGGAAGGCCATGTCGCGCGCGCCGATCATGAGCGGGATCAGGAAGTTGCCGAACCCGCCGGCCAGGATCGGCATGATCACGAAGAAGATCATGATGGTGGCGTGCATGGTGAACGCCATGTTGTAGGTCGACGGCTCGAGGATTCCCTCCGTCTCCGGCAGGAAGACGCTCATGCCGGGCACGGCCGTCTCCGGCCACGCCAGCTGCCAGCGCACCATGAGGGCCAGGATCCCGCCGAGGATCATCATGACGAGGCCCAGGATGAGGAACTGGCGCCCGATCATCTTGTGGTCGGTCGAGAAGATGTACGTGCGCAGGAACCCGAGGTCGTGATCGTGGTGGACCTCGTGGGCGTGCGCGGTGGCGGTCGCGCCGTGGGCGCTCATCGCGTGGCATCTCCTCCCGTGGTGGTGTCGGCGGCCGCGGTCCTCGTCCCCGCCCCGGCGGCCGGCGCCGCCGCGGCCTGGAGGTTCTCCGCCGCCCACTTCTGGTATTCCTCGGGCGTGTGGACGTAGATCCAGCCGCGCATGCCGGAGTGGCCGAAGCCGCACAGCTCGGCGCACGGCAGCTCGTACTTGCCGGGCTTGGTCGCCTCGAACCACTGCGTGATCGTGCGGCCCGGCACGAAATCCTGCTTCATCCGGAACTGCGGCACGAAGAAGCTGTGGATCACGTCCTGGGACTGCAGGTGGACGTGCACGATCTTGTTGACGGGGACGTGCATCTCGTCGAGGAGCGTCTTGTCGTCCTCGGTGTCGAACTTCCCGTCGGGGCCGGGATAGACGATCTGGAAGTTGAACTGCTTGGCGATCACGCGCACCTGGAAATCGGAGGGCGGCGGCGCCTGCATCTTGATCCGGGACCACGCGGGGGCGCTGAGGAAGGTCAGCAGCACTAGGATCAGCGCTGGCACCACCGTCCACACGATCTCGAGCGTGCTGTTGCCGTGCGTGTACAGGGCGCGCCGGCCGGGCCGGTCACGGTACATGACGAGGAAGACGATCAGGGTCACGAAGACCAGGATCGCCGTGACCATCGTCACGTAGTAGATGAGGTGGAACAACCAGTCGATGTCCCGACCGTAGGTCGAGACGTTCTCGGGCAGCCACCAGTCAAGCATGCGGGTCTCCCGTTCCCGGCCGGCGCGGCACGGCTACTTGCCCTTCATCTCCACGGCGACCTTCGTCACCTGGCCGGGCTTCACGTCCACCTCGGCCGTCTGCTTGCCCAGCGTCTCGTGCCAGACCTCGATCTTCTGCTTGCCGGCCGGCACGTTCTCGATCTTGGCCACGCCGTTCTCGTCGGTGGCGGCGGCGGGCCCGGGGGTCACCGCCACCCAGCCGAGCATCCAGCTGTGGACGTCGCACGTGACCTTGATGACCTCGGGCTTGTCGAACTTCTCGGTCATCGTCTTCTTGAACTTCGGCTGCGCCTTGTTGATGGGCGCGTTGGCCGTGGAGTACGTGTGGATGTTGTGCAGGATGCCGTCCGAGTTCTTGATCTCGAGCTCGCCGGGATTCATGACGACCACGTGCGGGACGAACTTGCAGCCCTTCTGGTCGATGACGCCCTTGGCGAGCTTGCCGCCCTTGGCGCCGGGCACGGAGACCACCGCGTTGGCGAGCCCCTTGTTGTCGCCCACCGCGACCTTCTCGATGACGGCCTCCGTCCCGCACTGCTGGGTGTCCTTGTTGACCTTGATCTTGTCGACCTGCGGCTTGCCGTTGTACTTCACCGTGACCTCGACGGTGCCGCCGCCCTGTGCGTCGGCGCGCGCCACGAGGGTCCAGGCGGCCGCGCCGGACAGGAGCGCGACGGCCGTGATTGTCGTCAGTGCCTTGCGCATGTTGCGTGCTCCTCCTGCGTTCACGAGAATTGGGGCGCGCGCGCGTCGGCTCACCGGGCGCGGTTGGCGGCGCGCACCACGACCACCATGGCCGCCAGCGTGACGAGTGTCACCACGGGAGGGATGACGAAGCGCCGGTTCGACCGCGCCTCCTCCAGGCGCAGATAGTACCACGACGTCAGGGACATCTTGGTGCCGGTCTCCCCCGCGCCGCCGTCCCAGGCCTGGAACGCCACGGGCGTGAAGAGCGCCGGCTGGAACGTCGGCCGGCCCTCGCCGCCGGCGAGGGCCCGCTTGATCACGAGGCGGTAGCGGCCGTGCTCGAACACGGCGGCGCCCGCGACCTCGGCGCCCTCGAGGGGCGCCACCTTGCCCGGCCCGCTCGCCGTCGCCGCCATCACCCCCTTGCCCTGCTCCCAGCGCAGCAGGTACACGGGCTCCGACCCGTCGCCCATCAGGAAGTAGGGGCGCTCGGTGGAGGTGGTGAGGGTCGGCGGGAACTGCAGCGCGATCGCGTCGGGGAAGGTCTGCTTGCCGTCGCCCTTCGTCTCCGTGGGATCGTCCCACGTCAGGTGGAACGCGATGGCGGTGTCGTCGTAGACGGCCCGCACGCTGACGAGCGTGATCGACGGGTTGAAGTTGCGGGGGTCGACGATGACCTGCCCCATGAGCGGGATGGCGCTGGGCGTGACCTTCTCCCAGAACTCCGCGGCGGGATCCTCGGGGATCGCCTCGTCCACCCGGGCGACCGTCACCAGCGTCGCGTACGCCGGGCGCCCGGGGCCGAGGGAGAGGATGTAGTTCGTCAGGTGCCAGACGTCCTCGGGCTTCTCCACCGCGTCCAGGAAGGCCGGCATCGGAGTGCCGAGCACGCCGACGGCGATCCGGGTGGCGATGTCCGTCCGGCTCGCGCCGCCCCGGAAGGTCCACCGCTGCGCGAGGTTCGCCGGCGGCACGAAGTGCCCCCACTCGTCCTGCAGCTCGGGCCGCGACGGCCCGTCCGCGCGCCCCTGGACGCCGTGACACTTGTGGCACTCGATGGCCTCGAACATCTCCTTGCCGCGCGCGAGCGACTCGTCGGAGGAGGCCACGTCGGGTGGCAGCTCCACCTTCTTCGGAGCCTCCTTGAACATCTCGGGCGCGAAGGTCTTCAGGTAGGCGACGAGGTTCCACCGGTCCTGCTCGGGCAGCACCGCCCACGCCGGCATCGACGTCCCTGGCATCCCCTCCGTGATGACGCGGAAGATGTCCTCGTCGGTCGGCGTCCGGTTGGCCGTCGACCGGATCTTGTACAGGCCCTTGGTGAAGTCGCGCGGCCGGGGGGACAGGAGCTCCGCGCCCGGCCCGTTGCCGTCCCCCGTCTCGCCGTGACACAGCGCACACCGGGCGTCGTAGACGCCCTTGCCGGCGGCGGCGTCCCCCCGCTGGGCGCCGGCGGGCGCCGCCGCGCCCACGAGCATCAGCACCAGGAGGACGCCGATCGCCGCCCGCATCAGTGCGTCGCCTCCCAGCGCCGGGGCTGCTGTCCGGTGGCCGCGTACAGGTACATGATGACCTGCCAGATCTGCTCCTCGGTCAGCCGGTCCTCCCACGCGGGCATCACGGAGTTCCAGGGGGTGGACTCCTTCGGCAGCCCCGGCCCGCCCTTGGCGATGCGCCAGAAGAGGTACGCCTCCTGCAGCATCGCGATGGTGCCCGGGTCCTGGAAGTTGGCCGGCGGCGGGTTGAACCCGTGCGCGAAGTGGCCCTGCCCGTCCAGGTTGTCGCCGTGACAGAACATGCAGTTGCGAACGTAGATGGCGCCCCCGGCGGCGACGTGCCGGGCGAACGCGTCCGGGTCCTTCCGCAGCGGGTTCTCCGCGCCCGAGATGTTGAAGTCCTTGCCCCGGAACTGGATGCTGTCCGGTGGCGCCGGATGGACGGCCCGCAGCTCCGGCGGCGCCTGCGGCCGGGCCGCCGCCTGGGTGTAGGCGTAGTAGCCGAGGAGGAGCGGCAGGCCGACGACGACGACGGCGCGCACGATCCGGTAGCGGGGCTCGGTCAGCGTGGCCCAGATGGGCCGCACGAAGCTGGCCCACGAGTCCCGATCCGAGGAGACGAAGATGAGCAGCGCCATGGCCACGATGGCCATGTAGAGCGTGATGACGCTCCAGGGGGCGGGCGGCCGGATGCCGAAGCGCAGGACGACGAACGCCCCCACGAACACGACGACGGCCTGGAGGAAGCGAGAGCGCAGGAAGCTCATCTCACTTGAGCGTCAGGAGGAACGCCACGAGGTCCGTGTACTCCTTGGCGGTGAGCCGCGTGCCGAAGTCCTGCGGCATGACGCCCGGCGGGAAGTTGGCGACGGTGCCCATCCCCTTCGGGTCCAGGATCTTCTTCATGATGTAGTCCGGCGTCTGGATCTGGGCGATCTGCGAGAGGTCCGGGCCGACGGGCGTGCCCGGGACGTCGCCCGCCTTGTGGCAGGCCATGCAGGTGCCCTTGCCCGTGAAGATCGCCTTGCCCGCCTTGGGATCTCCCGGCAGCGCCACCGCGGTGGCCGCCCCGCCGGCCCCGGACTCCCCGCCCGCCGTCGCCGGGATGTCGGCGAGGGCCACCTCCACGGTGCCGCCCAGGGATTGCAGGAACGCGGTGAGCGCCCAGAGCTCCGAGCGGTTGAGCGCGATCGGCGGCTTGTCCACCGCCGGCATGATCGGCGGGTAGCCCTCCACGATGGTCGCGTTCGGGTTGACGAGGGACTCGACGAGGTACTGGGTGGCGCTCATCCCCGGCTTCATCTTCGCCGCGCGCCCGCCCACCCCGGCGAGATCCGGCGCCCGCGTGCCCTTCTGCCCGATGCGGTGGCAGATCTCGCACGTGCCCTTCGTCTTGAAGATCTCCTCGCCGGCCTTCACCAGCTGCGCCGGCGTCACGTTGCCGCCCTCGAGGGACAGCTCCTGGGGCGGCCTCGACTCGATCTGGGGGATGGAGTTCGCGAAGTAGCTGTAGCCCCCCATCACGGCGATGGAGAAGAGCCCCACCTTCACGCTCACCGGCAGCCGCACGCTACCTGTCCGTGTCGCTGCCGCCCGCGAGCACGGGCGCGGCGTGGGCGTGGGCGCCGGCCTTGCCCTTCTCGCCGAGGCCACCCAGCCAGAAGATGAACATCACGAGGGCGAAGAAGGCGAGCGTGACCACGGTGATGACGTTGGAGGCGTAGCCGAGGGCCGGGGTCACCGCGTCCGGCGAGGTGTCGCGCAGGATGCCGTAGACGTGCCAGTGCTGGCGGATGCCGGAGCGGGCGAACCCCATCAGTCCCATGAGCCAGGTGAAGGTGACGGCGAGCAGGATCAGGACGTACTGCGAGCGCGGGGCGATGGTGCCCCAGCGGATGGTGCCGGTGGAGGACGCCCCCTTGAACATCGGCACGTCGATCGCCATCACGAGGACGATGGCGGCCAGGACGGCCAGCACCTGGTAGACCGAGAAGCCGATGCGCACGATCGACTCCACGAAGTACCCGTACACGCCGTAGAAGACCACCACCACCGCCGCGAGGCCGAGCGCCGCCCACTGCAGGGCCATCCCCGTCTTCACCCAGGGCCGGGTCGAGACCTTGTTCGCCCGCCGATAGAGGATGTAGGAGAGGAAGGTGGTCAGGATCATGAGGTTGACGACCGTGTTCTTCGCCGACATGACGCCGAGGAAGCCCAGGAGCGGATGGTGGGTGCCGCCCATCGCGCGCGCCTCGTCGAGCGTCACCACCATCGAGCGGGGCGTGGCCCACACCATGAACCCGATGGTGAGCACGATCAGCATCGGCGGGACGTACTTGCGGTACCGCTCGGCGCCGGGGATGCGCTCCATGCCGAGCCACAGGTAGTAGTTCGACCCCAGGAAGAGGATCCCGATGAGGATGGCCTGGATGATCCACAGCCAGGACATGAAGCCGCCCATCATCGTGATGCCCATCGTCTGGTTGAAGGCGTAGATCTCGCGCCCGAGCCAGTAGCCGGCGAAGGGCAGGACGATGAAGGCCGAGAGAGCCACGAAGTTGCCGACGTAGCCCATCCAGTCGTACCGGGCGCGCTCCTCGTCGGTGGTGGCGGAGAGGAACCGGAACGCCGCGTAGGCGCCGGCGATGGTGCCGCCGAACACGATGTTGGCGATGAGCCGGTGGATGTTGATCGGCATCCACGTGAAGTTGTTGATGGCCGCCCACACGCCGCCCGTCACCGCCCCCGCCTCGTTCACCCCGGCCGGGGACATCATGAACGTCACCCAGGAGTTGGCCACGAACAGGATGGCCGTCCCGAAGAGATTCGACAGCACGCCGAGGCCGACGTGGATCCACTTCCGGGAGCCGGAGAGCCAGTCCCAGCCGTAGTACCAGAGGTAGACGGTGAAGGTCTCCGCGAAGAAGAGGAGCGCGTAGACCCAGTACGTCGGGAAGAACACCGACGTCATGTACCCCCAGAATCGCGGGTAGTACCCGACGAACAGGAAGAGCAGCAGCGCCCCGAGCAGCGCCGTCGTGGAGAACGCCGCGAAGGTGAGCTTGACGAACTCGTGGGAGAGCCAGTCGTAGCGGGCGTCGCTGGTGCGCCAGCCGATGATCTCGATGATCACCGCGAAGATGGGCACGCCGAGGATGAACGCCGCGAAGTTCAGGTGCAGCTGGGCGACCGCCCACACCGCGAGCCGCGACCCGATGTACGGGAACTCCCGGTAGGCCGGCTCCTTGGCCGCCTCCTGCGCCCCCGCGGGGAGCGCGCTCAGGGCCAGCAGGGCGCCGAACAGCACCAGCGCGACGACACAGGCGCGCCGCGGCGTCAGCCTTTTCACCGATTCTGCCCCCGGATACGGCGTCTGCGCGAGCGTCGGAGGATCCTCACGGCAGCTGCGCTTGTTCGCAAAGTCACATGCGTTCGCGGCCCTTTTTTATGGCCAATGCCTTGAAGTGTCAAGCGAAAAGCGGACTGGGGCAAGTTTGACACACCACCCCCCGGGGGCTAGCATCGTTGGCGTGGGGGCCCGATGAAGCCTCGCCTCTCCTCCCAGCGCATCCAGTTCTCGCTCGCCTACGCGCTCGTCGTCATCCTGCTCCTCACGCTCCTGCAATCCTGGCTGATCGCGCCGCGCACGGTCGAGCTGCCGATGTCGGAGTTCCTGGCCCTGGTGCGCCAGGGCAAGGTCGAGAAGGTGGCCCTGACCGAGCGCGAGATCCGCGGCGTGGCGAAGCCGGGCACGCTCCCCGCCCAGCCGCCCGCCCCCGGCGACCGCCTGCGGGACGCCCTCGGCGTCGATCGCGAGGTCACGGGGTTCACCGTCACGCGGCTGCCGGCCGTGGAGGAGCAGTGGCTCGTGACCGAGCTCGAGGCCCACCAGGTGGAGTTCTCGGGCCGCATCGAGAACACGTTCTGGACGGACCTCCTCTTCAGCTGGGTCATCCCGCTCGGCATCATGGTCGCGATCTGGATGTTCCTGATGCGCCGCCTCGGCGGGGGCCCGACCCAGGCGCTCTCGTTCGGCCGCAGCAAGGCGAAGATCTACGACCGCAAGGAGCTCAAGACCACGTTCAGCGACGTCGCGGGCGTGGACGAGGCCAAGGCCGAGCTCGTCGAGATCGTCGACTTCCTCCGGAACCCGCGGAAGTACCAGCGGCTGGGCGGGCGCATCCCGAAGGGCGTGCTGCTGGTGGGCCCGCCCGGCACCGGCAAGACGCTCCTCGCCCGCGCCGTGGCCGGCGAGGCGAACGTGCCGTTCTTCACCCTCTCGGGCTCGGAGTTCGTCGAGATGTTCGTGGGGGTGGGGGCCTCCCGGGTCCGCGACCTGTTCGAGCAGGCGAAGGACAAGGCGCCCTGCATCGTCTTCATCGACGAGCTCGACGCCATCGGGAAGTCGCGGGCGGGGTCCACCGGCTTCGTCGGCGGCCA
>JAICGY010000198.1 GCA_025922915.1 Candidatus Methylomirabilota bacterium
CCTCCGGCCGTCCGCGCCAGCACGCCGTCCGCGATGAGGTCGCGGACGATCTCCTCCAGGTAGAAGGGGTTGCCGCCGGCACGCGCGACGATGAGCTCGCGTAGCCGCTGCGGGATCCGGGAGGTCGAGGGATCGAAGAACGCGTCCAGGAGGGCCTCGCTCTCCGGAACGCTGAGCGGCCCCAGGCGCAGCGCGGTGTGGCTGGCGCGGCTCGTGACGAGCGCGCGACCGTCGAAGGTGGGGCGGCAGGTGAGGACGATGACGAGGGGCCGGTCCACCAGCCAGTCCGCCATGGTCCGCAGGCCCTCGACCGAGGCGGCGTCGGCCCACTGCAGATCGTCGACCAGCAGGAGGGCCGGTCCCTGGGCGAGCCGGTGCTCGAACGCCAGGCGGAGCAGCGAGAAGATCTGGCGGCGTGCCGTCTCGGGCTCGATCTCGGCGCGCCGCGAGGCGGTCTCGAGGCCCAGCACGTCGCCGAGGATCGGGGCCACGCCGGCCGCCTCGTCCTCGGGCACGCCCAGGGCGCGGAGCCCTCCGAGGATCTTGTCCTGCGCCACCGGCAGGGGATCGTCGGGCGCCACGCCGTAACCCTCGCGGAAGAACCGCGCGATGACGCCGTAGGGTTGCTCGCCGAGCGACGAGCAGGCGGCGTGCCGCACGGTGGTGCCGCGCAGATCGCCGCGGGCCTCGAGCCGGGCCACGAGCTCGGCGACCAGGCGCGACTTGCCGGCGCCGGCGTCACCGATCAGGGTGACGACCTGCGCACGACCCCGCCGGCCGCGGTCGAAGGCCGCCAGCAGCTGCCCGAGTTCCTCGTCGCGCCCGATCAGCGGGGCGCTCAGCCCCTCGGCCTCGAGCCCGCGGCGGGAGCGCGGCGCGGCCGCGATGCCCACCAGCCGGTGAACGCGCATGGGCTCGGCCTTGCCCTTGAGGGCGAGCGGCTCCAGCGGCTCGAAGGCGAAGGCGTGACGGGTGAGCAGGTACGTCGCCTGGCTGACGAGGGTCTGGCCGGCCTCCGCCCTCGACTGCAGCCGCGCCGTCGTGTTCACGGTGTCCCCCGTCACGGCGTAGGCGGCGGCGCGGCCGCCGAGGTGGCCGGCCACGACGGGCCCGGTGTTGACCCCGATGTGGAGCGCGACGGGCCGGCCGAGGCGGCGCGCCCAGCGCCGGTCGAGCCCGGCCGTGGATTCGTGCATGGCGATCGCCGCGAGCAGCGCGCGCTCCGGATCGTCCTCGTGGGCGACCGGCGCGCCGAACACGGCCATGACGGCGTCCCCGACGTACTTCTCGACGAACCCCTCGTAGCGCTCGATGACGGCGCTCAGCTCCCGGAAGAGGTCGTTCTGGAACGCGCGCACGTCCTCGGGATCCAGGCGCTCGCCGATCGCCGTGAACCCGGCCAGGTCGGCGAAGAGCACGGTGACGGGACGCCGGTCGCCTTCCTCGGCCGCCGGGGCGGCTGCCCGGGGCACCGCGGCCGCCGGGGCGAGGCGGGCGGGAGGATCCGGCTCCGGCGCCTCCAGGCGCCCGCCGCACCGGGGACAGAAGGCGAACTCCGCCGGGGACGACGCCCCGCAGGAGGGGCACGCCGTCGACAGTCGGCGCCCGCACCGCGGACAGAAGGAGAAGTCGGGCGCGGCCTCGAACGCGCAGCCGGGACAGGTCATACCCGTCCGCACAGTATGCCAGCCGCCGGGCCGGACCGCCGGCGATCCCTCAGCGCCCGGCAAGCTTCTCCGCGGGGGCCGGCACGTCGGGGGCCACCGGGGCCGCGGGCGGCACGGTGCCGGACGGCGGCGCCTTCTCGTCGGTGGCGGCCGGCTCCGGCGCGGGATTGACGCCGAAGATCCGCGGCATGAGCGCGACGGTGACGGCGAAGACGAGGACCAGCACTCCGAGCCCGATCATGCGTGCGAGCGTGAGATCGTCCATGGATCGCTCCCGCGGCGTCGCCGCCCTCCGGGCGGAGACCGACGCCGATCCGGACTGAGCACCGCGCCGGCGGCGGCGGCCGCCGGCCGCGATCGCGGGGAGCGTCTAGCGAGCGGGCGGCGAGCGGTCGCGGGCGGCGAGGCGCGGCCGGGTGGCGGCGGGGCCCGGGCGGCCCGTGAGCGGGGCCCGAACGCGGACGAGGACGAGGGGCGCGCGCGAAGGCGACGACACGGCGACCGCCTCGACGTCGACGGCCGCCACGTGGGGCTGTGGATCCGCGACCGAGTAGCCGGCCTCTCCGGCCGGGGCGGGCACGTCGAGCCAGACCGTGAGCCCGACGGCGAGCACGACCACGCCGAGCAGGATCGCGACGAGCCCGTTCCGCCACCGCGCCACGGCGGCATTATGCCCCGGATCCGGCCCCGGAGTGCTAGAGTCGCGCGAGCGCCCGACGCGCGGGGAGGACGGGATGGGGATCGGCGGCTGGATCTTCCTGGCGATCGTCGCCGGGCTCGTCGTCGCAGCGATCGCGACGTACAACGGGCTCGTCGGCCTGCGCAACCGCTATCGCAACGCGTTCGCGCAGATCGACGTGCAGCTCAAGCGGCGCCACGACCTGGTGCCGAACCTGGTGGAGACGGCGAAGGGCTACCTGGCGCACGAGCGCCAGACGCTGGAGGCCGTCGTCGTCGCGCGCCAGACCGCCGTTCACGCCGCCGAGCGCGCGGCGGCCCGGCCCGGCCAGCCGGAGGCCATGCGCGGCCTCGACGCCGCCGAGGCCGGGCTGGTCGGCGCGCTCGGACGCCTGTTCGCGCTCGTCGAGGCGTATCCGGAGCTGAAGGCCGACCGGACGATGCTGGCGCTCCAGGAGGAGCTCGCCAGCACGGAGAACCGCGTGGCCTTCGCCCGCCAGGCCTACAACGACGCCGTGATGGAGTACAACACCGGCCGCGAGCGCTTCCCGGCCACCCTGCTCGCGGGCGCCCTCGGGTTCCAGGGCGCGGAGCTGCTCCAGGCCACGGAGTCGCCCGAGGAGCGCCGGGCGCCGCGGGTGTCGTTCAGCTGAGCGCAGCGAGCACGTCGCGCGCGCGCCCCACGCGCGCGCCGGCCTCGTTCTTCGAGCTGCAGGCCCGCGCGCGCACGCGCTCGACCGTCCTCGTGGTCCTCTTCCTGCTCGCGGTGGTGGCGATCACGGCCACGGTGAACCTCGCGGTGGCGCTCCTCTGGCTCACCAGCATCGGCCGCGGCATCGCCCCCTACCGGGTCGACGCGGCCGGCAACGTGCTCCTCGCGGCCGCGCACGTGCCGGCCGCGGTGTACGTCTGGACCACGCTCGTCACGCTCACCCTCGTCGCCGGCCGGTCCCTGGTCGCCGTCGCCCAGCTCCGCGCGGGCGGCGACGCCGTCGCGCGCATGGTCGGCGGCGTCCCCGTCGACCGCGCGACGACCGCGCCCGACGAGCGACGGCTGCTCAACATCGTGGACGAGATGGCGATCGCCTCCGGGGTGGCCGTCCCCCGCGTGTACGTGCTGCCCGACGAGCCCGGCGTCAACGCCTTCGCGGCGGGCGACGCGCCGAACCAGGCCGCCATCGCCGTGACGGCGGGGGCGCTGCGCCGGCTCACGCGGGACGAGCTCCAGGCCGTCGTGGGCCACGAGTTCAGCCACGTGCTGAACGGCGACATGCGCCTCAACCTCCGGATGATCGGCGTGCTCGCGGGCATCCTGTTCCTGGGCGAGATCGGGCAGTTCCTCCTGCGCGCGAGCGGCCGGCGCCGCGGGCGCGGGCACGGCCGGGGCGGGCTCGTCCTCCTCGGACTCGTCCTCACCGTGATCGGGTACGTCGGGCTCTTCTTCGGGCGCCTGCTCCGGGCGGCGGTGTCCCGGCAGCGCGAGCACCTCGCCGACGCCTCCTCCATCCAGTTCACGCGCAACCCGGACGGCCTCGCCGGGGCGCTCGCGGTGATCGGCAGCCTCGACGAGGGCTCGCTCGTCCGCCACCGGCACGCCGAGACGCTCGGCCACATGTTCTTCGCCGAGGGGATCCGCCTCTGGCTCCAGAGCGTCTTCGCCACGCACCCACCGCTGCCCGAGCGCATCGCGCAGATCGCCCCCCGGTTCGTCGTCGCCGACTACCTGCGGCGCCGCGCGCGGGCGCTGGACGGTGCGGCCCCGGACGCGGCGGCCGTCGCTCCGGGGAGCGCTCGCCGCCAGACCTCCGCCGCCGCATCGCCGTCCACGCACCCGGCGGCCGCCGTCGTCGCCTCCGTCGGGCGGCCCGCGCCCGCTCACGTGGAGCACGCGACGCGGGTCCTGGCCGCCGTGCCCGCCGTCGTGCGCGACGCCGCGAACGACCGGGCCGCCGCCCCCGCCCTGCTCGTCGCGCTGGCGCTCGCGCCGGACGAGGCGGCGCGCAAGGAGCAGCTCGCGATCCTCGAGCGCCGCGACGCCGCACGCGCCCAGCAGGCGGGGCGGCTGGCCGACCCCGCGCGCGCGCTGCCCCCGCCCCTCAGGCTGCCCGTCGTCGAGCTCGCGCTGGCCTCGCTGCGCCCGCTCGACCAGCCCGCGCGGGACGCCGTCGTCGCCGATCTCCTCGGCATCACACAGGCGGAACCCCGCGCGTCGCTCGAGACGCTCGTGCTGGTCACGCTCGCCCGGCAGCAGCTGGCGGGGCGCGCCGCCCGCGCCGCGCCGGTGAAGCACCGGTCGATCCTCGAGGTGGCCGACGACGCGCGCCTCGTGCTCTCCCTGCTCGCTCACGCCGGCGTCGCCGGTGGCGGCGGGGCGCCGGCCGCGCTCGGCCGCGGCCTCGTCGCGCTGCGCCTGCCCGCGACTCCGCCCGTCCCGCTCGAAAAGATCGGCGTCTCGCGGGTCGGCGCCGCGCTCGACCGGCTGCGGCAGCTCGCGCCGTTCGTGAAGCGCGAACTCCTGGAAGCCTGCGCGGACACCGTCACCGCCGACGCCCACATCGCACCCGCGGAGGCCGAGCTGCTGCGCGCCGTCGCCACAACGCTCGACTGCCCGGTGCCCCCGCTGCTGGAGGGGGGGGCCGCCGAGGCGACGGTCCCCTGAGAATCGGCGCGCCCGTCAGCCGGGTCGCGGTCCCGGACGGACGGCGTGGATGCGGACGGGCCGGGCGGTGCCGCGGAGCGCCACCTCGCCCTGCTCCTCGACCGCGATCGCGGCGCCGAGCCCGGCCCGCGTGTGCTCGTCGACCAGGATCGGACATCGCGCGACCTTGGTGTGCTCCTCGAGCCGCGCCGCCCGGTTCACGGTGTCGCCGACGCACGTGTAGGTCACCCGGCGCTCGGTCCCGGTGAATCCGGCGATCACGGGCCCGGATGCGATGCCGATGCCGATCCGGATCGCGGTCTTGCCCTGGGCGGCCTGCTCGCGGCCGAAGACCTCGACCAGGTCCAGCATGTCGAGGGCGGCGCGCACGGCCCGCTCGCGGTGATCGGGCCGCGGCAGCGGCGCGCCGAACACCGCCATGAGGCCGTCCCCGATCATCTGGTTGACGATCCCCCCCTGGCCCCCGATGGCGTCGAACATGAGCGTGTAGTAGCTGTTCAGCAGCTCGATGGTCTCCTCGGGCGGCTGCGACGCCACGATGCCGGTGAAGGACCGGATGTCCGAGAACATCACCGTGGCCTCCACGTGCTTGCCGCCGAGCGCGAACCCGCTCACCAGCAGCTCCTCCGCGACCTCCGCGGTGGCGAACTTCCGGAACAGCTCCCGCTGCTGGTCGCGCAGCCGCTTCTTCTCCAGGCTCGCCGTGATCCGGGCCCGCAGCAGCACGGCGTTCACCGGCTTGAAGAGATAGTCCTCGGCGCCCATCTCGACACAGCGGGCCACGCTGTCGATCTCCTCGACGGCCGACATCATCACCACCGGGATGTCGCGCAGCCGCGTGTCGCCGGCCAGGGCCTCCAGCACCTGGTAGCCGTTCATCTCCGGCATCTCGATGTCGAGCAGGACGAGATCCACGGGCCGAGCCCGCAGGGTCTCGAGGGCCTCCCGTCCGTTCTCGGCGAAGACGACCGTATGCCCCTCCTTCTCGAGGGCGCGCCCGAGGAGCAGTCGGTTGACGCGGTTGTCGTCGACGACCAGGAGACGGCCGGTCTCTCTCTCACGCATGGTTCCATGCCCTCAGGGTGCGGGCGGCCGCGGCGTGCTCCGCCACGAGCTGCTGCAGCAGGCCCGCCGCGCCTTCCAGGTGTCCCGTCCGGGCGGCGGTCTCGAGCGCTTTCGCCAGCGCCGTGACCTCCGTGGCGCCGAAGCTGGCGCTGGTGGACTTGAGCGAGTGCGCGGCACGCCGGAGCCCCTCGCCGTCGCCGGCGGCGAGCGCCCGCCTCAGCTCCGCCACGAGGGCGTCCGCGTCCTCGAGGAACGTGCCGATCAGCTCGTCCATCGCCGCCGCGCCCACCGTCGTCTCCAGGCTGGCGAGCGCCGCCCCGTCGATCACCGCCGCGGGGCCCGCGCCCGCCGCCGGCGCGGGCGGGCTCGCGGGCGCCCGGCCCGCGGCCTTCTCGAGCGCGCCCTGCAGCTCGGCCACGCGGATGGGCTTCGACACGTAGTCATCCATGCCCGCGGCCAGGCAGAGCTCGCGGTCGCCCTGCATGGCGTTCGCGGTCATCGCGACGATCCGCGGGCGGGTCTCGCCCGACCACCGCCGGTTGATCTCGCGCGACGCCTCGAACCCGTCCATCTCGGGCATCTGGACGTCCATGAGCACGACGTCGTAGCGCTGGCGCTCCAGCGCCTCGATGGCCTCCAGCCCGTTGGCCGCGACGTCGGCGCGGTAGCCCATCTGGGCCAGCAGCCGGAGCGCGACCTTCTGGTTCACGACGTTGTCCTCGGCGAGGAGGATGCGCAGCGGGTGACGGCTCGCCATTCCGGCGTCCGGCCCGGCCGCCGCCGCCCGGCGCGCGGGAAACAACGCCGGCTCGCGAGCCAGGATCTCGACCAGCGCGTCGAAGAGCAGCGAGGGCTTCACCGGCTTCGTGAGGTGGGCCGCGAACACGCCGTCGCCGGCCCCCGCCTCGCGGCGGCCGAGGGACGTGTAGAGGATGAGCGGCAGCCCGGCGGCGGCCCGGTGCGCGCGGATCTCGCGCGCCAGCGTCACACCGTCCATCTCCGGCATGTGCATGTCGAGGATCCCCACATCGAACTCCAGCCCGGCGCGGATCCAGGCGAGCGCCTCTCCGGGGGACGCGGTGTCGCGCGACGCCATGCCCCAGGCGGCGAGCTGGGCGCCGAGGATCCGGCGGTTGGTGGCGTTGTCGTCCACCACGAGCACGCGCCGGTCCCGGAGCGGCGGCTGCGCCCCCCGGAGGTCCCGGCGGCCGGCGGAGGACCCCTCGGCGATGCCGACCCGGATCGTGAACCGGAACTCCGTTCCCCGGCCCACCTCGCTCTCGACGGTCAGGGCGCCGCCCATCAGCTCCGTCAGCCGCTTGCAGATCGCCAGCCCGAGGCCCGTGCCGCCGTACTTGCGGCTGGTGGACGCGTCGACCTGGCTGAACGACTGGAAGAGACGGCCGAGGCGGTCGCGCGGGATCCCGATCCCGGTGTCCCGGACGGAGAAGCGCAGCTCGCAGTCGGCCGCGCCCGGCGCCGGGCCGCCGGCGACGGTCACGACGACCTCCCCCCGCTCGGTGAACTTCACGGCGTTGCCGAGCAGGTTGAGGAGGATCTGGCGCAGCCGCGTGACGTCGCCGACGACCGTCGGCGGCGTGTCCTCCGCCATCACGTAGGCCAGGTCCAGCCTCTGGTCGGCGGCCCGGGGGGCGACGAGGTCCAGTGCCGTCTCCACGCACTCGCGCAGATCGAAGGGCTGGCTCTCCAGCTCCATCTTCCCGGCCTCGATCTTGCTGAAGTCCAGGATGTCGTTGACGATCGTCAGCAGCCCGTCCCCGCTCGTCCGCACGGTCTCCGCGAAGTCGCG
>JAICGY010000199.1 GCA_025922915.1 Candidatus Methylomirabilota bacterium
CGGCCAGGAGCTGCAGCACTTGCGCCTGCACCGACACGTCGAGCGCCGAGACCGGCTCGTCGGCCACCAGGAGCTCGGGATCGAGGGCCAGCGCGCGCGCGACGCCGATGCGCTGGCGCTGGCCGCCGGAGAACTCGTGCGGGTAGCGGTCGGCGGCACGGGGGTCCAGCCCGACCAGCCGCAGCAGATCGTGGGCGCGCGCGAGCGCCTGGGGCCGGGGCACGCCGTGGAGCATGGGGCCCTGCGCGACGAGCCGCGCCACGGTCAGCCGCGGGTTGAGCGAGCCGTACGGGTCCTGGAACACCATCTGGACGCGCTTGCGGTAGGGGATCATCGCGCGCCGGGACAGCGGCACCAGGTCGGTGCCGTCCAGGAGGATCCGGCCGCCGTCCGGCTCGACGAGCCGCACCACGCAGCGGGCGATGGTCGTCTTGCCCGAGCCCGACTCTCCCACCAGCCCGAGCGTCTCGCCCGCCCGCACCTCGAAACCGACCGCGCGCGCCGCGTGAACGACGCGCGCCGCGCCCATGAACAGGCCGCCGCCGGAGCGGTACGCCTTGTCCAGCTCGCGGACCGCGAGGAGCGGCCGGCTCTCGCCCGCCCGCGCGCGGGCCCGCGGGACGAGGCTCGGCACGGCGGCGATCAGCGCGCGCGTGTACGGGTGCTGCGGGCGGCCGAGCACCTGGGCCGCCGCGCCGAGCTCCACCAGCCGGCCCTCCTGCATCACCGCCACGCGGTCGGCGATCTCGGCCACCACGCCGAAGTCGTGGGTGATGAAGAGCACGCCGGTGTGGTGGCGGCGCTGCAGCTCCCGGAGGAGCGCGAGGATCTGGGCCTGCGTGGTGACGTCGAGCGCGGTGGTCGGCTCGTCGGCGATGATCAGGGCCGGCTCCAGCACGAGCGCCATGGCGATCATGGCGCGCTGCCGCTGCCCGCCCGAGAGCTGGTGGGGGTAGGCGTCGAGCAGGCGCTCCGGCTCGGGCAGCCGCACGTCGGCGAGGGTCTCCACGATGTGCTGGCGCCGCCGGGCGCGCGGCAGGTCCGTGTGCGCCTCGATGACCTCGGCGATCTGCCGGCCGATGGTCATGACCGGGTTGAGCGCGGTCATCGGCTCCTGGAAGATCATGGCGATGCGACCGCCGCGGATCTGGCGCATCCGCGCCGCCGGCACGCGCAGCAGGTCCTCCCCCTCGAACACGACGGCGCCGGCGCCGGCGCGCAGCCGGGGCGGCAGCAGCCCCATCACCGTGCGCGCCATCACCGTCTTGCCCGATCCCGACTCGCCCACGACGCAGAGGATCTCGTCGGCGTCGAGCGACAGGCTCACGTCCTCGACCGCGTGGGGGCGGTCGGCGCCCGGCGGGAGATCGACGGTCAGGCGGCGGATGTCGAGCAGGGGGCCCGCCACCGGCGTCACAGGTGCTTCAGCCGCGGGTTCAGGGCGTCGTTCAGCCCCTCGCCCACGAGGTTGATGGCCAGCACGGTCAGCAAGATGGCGAGCCCGGGGATGGCGCACAGCCACCAGGCCGTGCGCAGGAAGGTGCGGCCGGAGCCGATCATGAACCCCCAGCTCATCACGTTGGGGTCGCCGAGGCCGAGGAAGGCCAGGGCCGACTCGATCAGGATGGCCGTCGCCACCATGAGCGAGCCGGTGACGAGGATGGGCGACAGCGCGTTGGGCAGGATCTCCGTGAAGATGATGGCCCGGTCGCGCATGCCGAGCACCACGCACGCCTGCACGAACTCGCGGTTGCGCATGGCCATGAACTCGCCGCGCACCAGGCGCGTGATGGGCGGCCAGCTGACCGCCGCGATGGCGAAGATGATGTTCTCGATCCGAGGCGAGAGGATGGCCACCAGCACGATGGCGAACAGGAACGAGGGAATGGTCTGGAAGAACTCCGTGAAGCGCATGAGCACGTCGTCGATCCGGCCGCCGTAGTAGCCGGCGCAGCCGCCGAGCACGGTGGCGATGACCACGGCGATCACGGTGGCGACGAGCCCGATCAGGAGCGAGGTCCGGGCGCCGTGGGCGAGGCCGGCCAGCACGTCGCGGCCCATCATGTCGGTGCCCAGCGCGAACGCTCCCAGCGGCCGCTCGAAGGGCTTGCCCGCCATCTGGAACGGGTCGCCGGGGAAGACGACCGGCGCGGCGAGACCGAGGCCGAGCACGGCGCCGAGGATCACCAGCCCGATCACCGCGCCGCGGTTGCGGGCGAAGCGGCGCCCGAAATCCCTCATCGGGCCTCGATCCGCGGGTCCAGGAAGGTGTAGGAGAGGTCCACGAGCAGGTTCACGAGCACCACCAGGCAGGCCGACACGAAGAAGATGCCGAGCAGCAGGTTGAAGTCGCGGGCGAAGAGCGACTGGAACGCGAGCAGGCCGAGCCCCGGCCAGCCGAAGACCGACTCCACGACCACCGAGCCCCCCAGCAGGTTGCCCGTCTGGATGCCGGCCATGGTCACCACCGGCAGCACCGCGTTGCGCACGACGTGGCGGACGGTGATGCGCCGGTCGGTCAGCCCCTTGGCGCGGGCGGTGGTCACGTAGTCCAGGCCCGACTGCTCGAGCACGGCCGCGCGCATGAGCCGCGTGTAGAGCGCCATGTAGAAGAGCGAGAGGGTGACGGCGGGCAGCACCAGGTGGCGGGCGACGTCCACGATGCGCTCCCACCCCTCGTAGAACATCGCCACGCTCTCCATCCCGGTGGCCGGGAGCCAGTCGAGCTCGAGCGAGAACACGACGATGAGCATGAGGCCGACCCAGAAGAGCGGCGTCGCGTAGGAGACGATGGCGAGAATCGAGATCAGCGAGTCCCGCCAGCTCCCCACGCGCCGGGCCGCCGCCACGCCCAGCAGCATCCCGAAACCGACCGAGAGCACCAGCGTGGTCCCCATGAGCAGCAGCGTCGGCCCCAGCCGCTCCAGGATGAGGGCGAGGACCGACATGTTGTGACGGAACGAGAACCCGAGGTCGAGCACGAGCACCTGCTTCACGTAGTAGAGGAGCTGGAGGGAGAGGGGCTGATCGAGCCCGAAGCGCTGGCGCAGCATGGCCATGTACTCGGGCGTGGCCGAGCCCGCCTCGCCCGCCAGCACGGTGGCCGCGTCCCCCGGAGCGAGCTGGAGGAGCAGGAAGTTCATCACGGCGATGCCCAGCAGGATCGGCACCGCCTGGGCCAGCCGGCGGGCCACGTAACGGAGGCGCGTGCGGGCGATGCCCATCGGATTCGTCGCGGCGGGGTGCCTACCGGCGCGCGGGCCTGCGGCCGGTGCGGGCAGGGGCGGCCGTCACCGGCCGCCCCTGCCGCCGCCGGCGCCCGTCACGCCAGCCGGACCTGGTCGAGCGTCTCGAGGATGCCCAGCGGCCCCGCGATCACGTCGGCGAACTTGTTGTTGTAGACCGTGGGGAACTTGTTCTCGAGGATCCAGGCGATCGGGGCCTCCTCGACGAGGAGCTTCTGGAGCTCCTTGTAGAGCGCCGCCCGCTTGGTCGCGTCCGGCTCGACGGCGGCCTTGTCCATGAGCTGGTCCGTGCGCGGCGACGACCAGCCGGTACCGTTGACGAACACCGTGCCCTTCTTGATGAAGCTCGAGTGGTAGTTCCGGTGCACGCCGATGACCGGGTCGGCGAAGCCGTGCAGCCAGTTGGACGTCATCTGGAAGTCGAGATCGGTGTAGACCCGCCGCAGCCACGTGGCGACGTCCTCGTAGCGCAGCGTCACCTTGATGCCCAGCTGGTCCAGCCGCTGCTTCACGTACTCGCCGAACCGCTGCCACTCCTCGCCGTAGGGCGTGAGGTCGTGGACCAGCTCGAAGCGGACGCCGCTGCCGTTCCGCTTGTGGCCGGCCTCGTCCAGCAGCCGGTTGGCCAGCTCCAGGCCGTCCGGCACCTGGTAGTTGCGCACGTCGGCCGTGTAGAACTGCTTGAGGTTGGAGTTGATCGGGCCCGTGGCCACCTTGCCGAAGCCGAACCAGATGTTGTCGATGATCCACTGCCGGTCCATGGCGTACGCGATGGCCTGGCGCACCTTCTTGTTGTCGAAGGGCGGCTTGCGCGTGTTGAACTCCAGCCACGTCAGCGTCGAGAACATCTCGTAGCCCTTCGTGGTCACCGTGAGGTGGGGCAGCTTGCCGAGCGCCTTGGCGTCCGAGTACGGCACGCCGCCGAACCCGGTCAGGTGGGCCTCGCCCCGCTCGAGCACCGCGGTGCGGGTGGCGGAGTCGGCGATCGAGCGCTGGACGATGCGGTCGAGGTACGGCTGGCCCTTCTTGAAGTACTTGTCGAAGCGGTCGAAGCGGATGTACTGCCCGCGCTTCCACTCGACGAACTTGTAGGGCCCCGCCCCCACCGGCTCGTTGGCGTGCTTGCTGTTGCGGAGGTCGCTGCCCTGGAACAGGTGCTTCGGCACGATGGGCGACTCGTAGCTGGAGAGCGCCATCAGCATGTAGGGCGCCGGGTTGCCGAGGCGGAAGACCGCGGTGTGGGCGTCCGGCGTCTCCACGCGGGTCACCTCGCGGAAGCTGCCGGGCCCGCGCGGGTGCACGCCCTTGAGCACCTCCATGACGCCGAACTGCACGTCGGCGCTGGTGAAGGGCTTGCCGTCGTGGAAGACGACGTCCTTGCGCAGCTTGAAGGTGACCGTGAGACCGTCGTCGCTCACCTTCCACGACTCGGCCAGGCTGGGCTTGGGGTTGAGGTCGAAGTCGTACTCGAGCAGCCCGGCGTAGGCGCGCGTCCCCGCCTGGCTCACCGGCGACGACGTGCTCATGTACGTGGCGAGGGTCGGGACCTCGGGCTGGATGAGATGGACGAGCGTGCCGCCCCGCTTCGGCTCGGCGGCCACGGCCGGCCGGCGCACCATGAGGGACGCGGTCGCAGCGCCCGCCGTGGCCAGCCCCGTCGTTCGCAGGAAGTTTCGCCGCGTGGTGCCCGTCGGCCCGGAATGCGGTTCGTTCATGACGCCCCTCCTGAAGGATGAGCCGCTCGGCGGTGGCGCTCGAAGGGCCACAACCTACCGCCCTGCCTCGCTCGCTGTCCAGCGGTTTCTCGGCGATCCGGCCGGCGCGACCTCCACGAGCGCGTCGCAGAACGTCGGCCCGTTGCCGATGTCGCCGAGCCGGTCGGAGGTCAGCGCGTTCGCGCTGGCGCCGGACTGCAGCCAGTGGCCGAACGGGACGGCCACGCTGCCCTCCATCACTCGGTCGGTGACGTCGGCGCGATGGACCACGACGCCGCGATCGTTCCAGACGCGCACGGGCTGCCCGGCCGTGATGCCCCGGGCAGCCGCGTCGGCGGGATGGATCTCCACCAGCGGCTCGGGCTCGGCCCGGGCCAGCACGGGCAGGCACCCGTACGACGAGTTGATGGAGTGGTGGCGCTTGAGCGTGAGCAGGCGCAGCGGGTAGCGCCGCGCCAGGTCCGCCCGCGTCTCGGGACTCTCCGCCGGCGACACGTAGACGGGGAGAGCGCCGAGGCCCGCCTTCGCGAGATCCGCGGAGGCGAACTCGAACTTGCCGCTCGACGTCGAGAACCCGCCGTCGGCGTGGAGCGCCGCGCCGAGCGGCGGCCCGACGCGGCGGAAGCCCTCGGCGCGGAGCGCGTCGAGCGACGCGCCGGCGCGCTCGGCCGCCGACTCCCGGAGCGCGAGGGCGATCAGCTCGGCGTCGCTCAGGCGGAACAGCGGCTCGTCGAAACCGAGCGCGGCCGCCAGCAGCCGGGCCACGTCGGAGGTGCTCCGGCTCTCCCCCGCGGGCTCGATCGCCCGCGGGTTCAGGCCCACGTAGTTGATGCCCCACGAGCCCACCAGGTCCTCCTGCTCGAGCATGGTCGGCGCGGGGAGCACGAGGTCGGCATGGCGGGCCGTGTCGGTCATGAACTGCTCGTGCACGACCGTGAAGAGGTTCTCCCGCGCGAGGCCCCTCAGCACGCGGGTCTGGTCCGCGGCGATCACCGCGGGGTTGGAGCCCCACACGAACAGCGCCTTGACGGGCGGGGTCAGCTCGGGGTCGGTCAGCCAGCGGCCGAGCTGGATCATGTTGAGCGTGCGCGGCGCCGGCCCGCCCCAGTCCGGCCGCATCAGGCGATCCACCGACACCGACCGCACCGTGCGGCCGTTGGCGATGCCTCCCGCCGGGTCCCGCCACTGGCCCGTGAGGGCCGGCAGGCACCAGATTGCGCGGAGCGCCATGCCGGCGCCGGCGGCGCGCTGCAGCCCGACGCCGTGGCGGATGCTCGCCGGCCGGGTCGTGGCGTACTCGCGCGCGAGGGAGACGATCTCGTCGGCCGCGACACCGGTCGTCCCGGCTGCGGCCTGCGGGGGCCACGGCGCGACCTGCTCGCGCAGCAGTTCGATGCCGGTCGTGTGCCGCGTGACGTACTCGCGGTCCTCGAGGCCGTCGCGCAGGATGACGTGCATCAGGCCCAGCGCGAGGGCGCCGTCGGTGCCCGGCCGCACGCGCAGGTGGACGTCCGCCCGGGCCGCCGTCCGGCTCCGGTAGGGATCGATCACGACCAGCCGGGCTCCGTTCCGCCGTGCCCGCTGCACGATGTCCCAGGTGTGCACGCTGGTGCTGATCGGATCCATGCCCCACAGGAGGATCAGTCGCGCGCCGGCCATGTGCTCGGGATCGGTGCACGGCGCACCGACGAGCTGCTCGAGCCCCGCGCGCTGGCCGCCGCAGATCGTGCGCTCGAGCCGGCTGGCGCCGAGCCGATGGAAGAGCGCGTGCATCGTGCCGAACGCCGTCAGCAGCCCCATGTTGCCGAGATAGGAGTAGGGCAGGATGGCGGCAGGCCCGTGCTCGGCGATGACGGCGCGCCACCGCGCGGCGATGCCGTCGATGGCCTCCGCCCACGCGATGCGCTCGAATCGGCCCTCGCCCTTCGCGCCGATCCGGCGGAGCGGATGGAGGACGCGGGCGGGGCTGTAGACCCGCTCGAGATAGCGGTCGACCTTGACGCACAGGTGGCGCCCCGTGACGGGGTGCGCCGGGTTCGGCGCGATGTCCACGGCGCGCCCGCCGCGGACGGTGACGAGCATCGCGCACGCGTCGGGGCAGTCGTGCGTGCAGGTCAGGCGAACGATCCGTTCGTCCGGGGTCGCGATCGCCATGGGCCTCTCCTGGTTCAGTTCAGCGGCAGCGTGAAGGTGAAGGTCGAGCCACTCCCGACCTCGCTCTTCACCCGGATCGTGCCGCCGTGGAGCTCCACGAACTTCCGCGCCAGCGCGAGCCCGAGCCCGGTCCCCTCCGCCTTCCTGTCCGCCGCCCCGACCTGGCGGAACTCCTCGAAGACCGCCTCCTGGTCCTCGGGGGCGATGCCGACCCCGGTGTCCGTCACCGAGATCTCCGCCGCGCCGTCGACCGCGACCGCGCGCACGTCGATCCGGCCGCCCTCCGGGGTGAACTTCACCGCGTTCGACAGGAGATTCAGCAGCACCTGCTTGATCTTGCGCTCGTCGCCCCGGATCTGGCCCAGCCGCTCGTCCACCGCCTGGTGGAGCGCGATGCCGCGACGGCCGGCGCGCTCCCGGACCAGCGTCACGGCGTTGCCGATCGCCTGCGGCAGGTCGAAGTCCGCCGGCTCCAGCTCCATCCGCCCCGCCTCGATCTTGGACAGATCGAGGATGTCGTTGATCAGGGACAGCAGGTGCTGCCCGGAGGCGTGGATGTCGCGCAGGTACTCGTCCTGCTTCTCGTTCAGCTCGCCGAACATGCGCTCGGTCAGCACCTCGGAGAAGCCGATGATCGCGTTGAGGGGCGTCCGCAGCTCGTGCGACATGTTGGCGAGGAACTCGGACTTGTGCCGGCTGGCGGCTTCCAGCTGCCGGCTCTTGTCCGCCAACTCGTGAAACAGCC
>JAICGY010000200.1 GCA_025922915.1 Candidatus Methylomirabilota bacterium
TCCCCGCCGGGTGGTCGCCGCGCGCGAGCGCGACATGGCCGCCGATGCCTACTACCACTACGCCGTGGCCCTCATGCACGCCCAGGCGGGGCGGTTCCGCGAGGCGGTGCCGGCGATCGAGAAGGCGCTCGAGCGGGACAGCAAGTCGTCCTTCCTCTGGACCCAGCTCGCCCACTGGCTGGTGCGCACGGAGGAGCCGGCGCGGGCGCTGGACGCCGCGCAGCGCGCGGTCGAGCTGGCGCCCGACGAGGTCCAGCCGCACCTGGTGCTGGCCGAGCTGCTGCGCGGGCAGAAGCGCTACGCCGAGGCGGAGGCCGAGCTGGAGAAGGCCATCACCCTCGACGAAGCGGCCCCCGAGCCGTACCTCACGCTCGCCCGCTACCAGGTCGAGCAGAAGGCCTACGAGCGGGCCCGAACCACTCTCATGCGGCTCGCCGAGCGCCAGCCCCGCAACGCCCAGGCGCAGTTCCTGCTGGGCCGCCTGGCGATCGAGACCGAGGCGTGGGACGAGGCGGTGACCCGGTTGACCCGTGCCGTGGAGCTCGACGCCGACCACGACGGCGCCTGGACGGCCCTCGGCTACGTCTACGAGTCGCGCCGCCGGGGCGGCGAGGCCGTCGACATCTACCGCGGGGCGGCGCGCGCCAACCCGGACAACCCCGCGTTCGTCGAGCGGCTGGGGGACCTCCTGATCCGTCTCGGCCGCTTCGAGGAGGCGCAGGCGGAGGTCGAGCACCTCGCGGAGCTGGCCCCTCGCGACCCGCGCGTCTGGCTGAAGCTCGGCGCCGTCTTCTACGAGCAGAAGCAGTGGGATCGCGCCATCGACGCTTTCCGGCGGGCCGTGCTGCTGGAGCCGACGAACCTGAGAGCGCGCTTCTTCCTGGCCACGACCCACATGGACGCCGGCCGCGACGAGGACGCGCAGGCCGAGCTCGAGCGCATCCTGCGCGCCGATCCCCGGTCGATCGACGCCCGGGTCCAGCTGGGGTTCCTGCACGGCCGGGCCAAGCGCTACGAGCAGGCCACCGCGGTGCTGCAGGAGGCGGTGAACCTGGACCCCCGCCGGCCCGAGCTCTTCCTCTACCTGGGGACGGCGCTCGCCCGCGGCAAGCAGTACGACCGGGCAGCCTCGACCTTGCTCGAGGGGCTCTCGCTCGACGACGCGCAGAAGGACCTGCACTTCCAGCTCGGCGTCGTCTACGAGAAGCAGCAGAAGTTCGAGGACGCGGTGCGTGCCTTCCGCCGCGTGATCACGCTCGACCCCGAGCACGCCGAGGCCTACAACTACGTGGGCTACATGTACGTCGAGCGCGGCCAGAACCTCGAGGAGGCCATCGCGCTGATCGAGAAGGCGCTGGCCCTCGAGCCCGAGAACGGCTACTTCATCGACAGCCTGGGCTGGGCGTACTACCAGAAGGGCGAGTACCCCGAGGCCCTGCGCCAGCTGAAGCGCGCGGTCGAGCGGGCGAAGGAGGACCCGGTCATCTTCGAGCACCTGGGCGACGCCTACCTCAAGAACGGTCAGGAGGAGGACGCGATCGGCGCCTGGGAGAGGGCGCTCACGCTCGACCCGGACGCCGACGGCGTCCGCAAGAAGATCGAGGAGCTACGAGCGCGCCGTCGGGTCCAGGGTGAGCGCTCGAAGGCCTCGCAGTAGCGGCCGGCTCGCCGTCGCGGTCCTCGCCCTTCTCGGCGCCGGCTGCGCCGTCGCGCTGCCTCCCCCGCGCCAGGCGGTGCCCGAGGACGCCCGGCATGCCATCGGCCTGCTCGTCGCCCGCTGGCACGCCTTCGAGGATCTGCGGGCGCTGGCCGACATCGTCATCGAGCGCGACGCCGAGCGGCAGGCCTTCACCGGCGTGCTGCTCGCCCGCGCGCCGGCCTCGGTGCGCTTCGAGGCCCTCACGCCGCTCGGCCAGCCGGTCCTGCTCGCCACCATCCACGACGGGCGGTTCACCGCGTACAACGCCGCCACCAACGAGGCGACCGCCGGGGAGGCGACCCCGGAGACGACGGCCCGGCTCCTGGGGCTGCCGCTCGAGGGGGACGATCTGGTGGCCACCCTGGCCGGCCGCGCCGTGCCGCCCCGGGACCTCCGCCTGGCCGAGATCCAGCCGGCGGACGAGCTGGGTCCCTCGGTGCTGCTGGTGGGCGCCGTGCACGAGAAGCGCGTCTGGATGGATCTGCAGACCGGCGTGGTGCGGCAGGTGCGCATCGCGGGGGGACGGATGGCGGCCACGGTGTCCTTTCGCCGCGACGACGGCGGGCAGCTGGCCGGCTTCGACCTCTCGGCCGCCGAGCGGCAGGTGACCGGGAAGGTCGCGTACCGGCGACTCGAGATGGACGTCGGCGTCCCCGCCGACCGGTTCCTCCTGACGGTGCCCAAAGACGCGAAAACACAACCGATCCGTTGACGGTCCCGGGCCTGCGTGGTAGTCTCGCGTGCCTTGTCGAAGGAGTCGGGGACGGCGGCGCGTCTGGTGCTGAGCGCCGCGGCCAAGGTGAACCTGGCCCTCGAGGTCCTGGACCGGCGCCCCGACGGGTACCACGAGATCGCCACGGTGATGCAGGCCGTGGATCTGTCCGACCGGCTGGTCCTCGAGGACGCGGACGGCGTCACGCTCGAGTCGAGCGCGGCCGGCCTCCCGACCGACGAGCGCAACCTGGCCTGCCGGGCGGCGCTCGCGCTGCGCCGGGCGGCCGAGGTGGAGCGGGGCGTGAGGATCACGCTGGACAAGCGGATTCCCGCCGCGGCCGGCCTGGGCGGGGGGTCGAGCGATGCCGCGGCCGTCCTGGTCGGGCTGAACCGGCTGTGGGGGCTCCGGTGGCCGCTCGCGCGGCTGGACGAGGTGGCGGCGGAGATCGGGATGGACGTCCCGTTCTTCCTGCGAGGCGGGACGGCACTGGCGACGGGGCGGGGCGAGCGGGTGACGCCCGTCGAGGGCGCGAGCCTGGCCCTGGTGCTCGTCAACCCGCGGTTCGGCGTCAGCACGGCCGAGATGTACGCGCGCGTGACCCCGGCGCTGTACTCCGACGGCGCGCGGGCGCGGGCCGTCGTGGGCGCCCTGCGCAAGCGGGGCGCGACCCGGATCGCCGGGAGCCTCTACAATGGGCTCGAGGCGGTGGCCTGCACCGCCTATCCGCAACTGGAGCAGATGCGGGCGGCGCTGCTCGCCGCCGGCGCCCTCGGCGCTGCCATGTCCGGGAGCGGACCGACGGTGTTCGGAGTGGCACGCTCGTGGGAGCAGGCGCGGCAGATCCGGGCCCGCCTCACCCGGGCGAGATGGGAGTGCTGGGCGGTGCGGGCGCTGCGCGGGCCGGCCATCCGGATCCGCGGCGAGGGAACGGGAACGCGATGAGGCTGTCGCTGGGGCGTGGCCAAGCGGCAAGGCGCGGGACTTTGGATCCCGTATTCGGAGGTTCGAATCCTCCCGCCCCAACCACAGCGTGAGCGAGAGGGCCCGATGGCGTACGAGCTGAAGCTCTTCTCCGGCAACGCGAACCGGCCACTCGCCGAGGAGATCGCGAAGTACCTCCGGCTGCCGCTGGCCGACGCCGAGATCAGCCGCTTCTCCGACGGCGAGGTGTTCGTGCAGATCAACGAGAACGTCCGTGGCGCGGACGTCTTCGTGATCCAGCCGACCTCCCCGCCCGTCAACGACAACCTGATGGAGCTGCTGATCATGACCGACGCGCTCAAGCGCGCCTCGGCCCACCGGATCACCGCCGTGCTGCCCTACTACGGCTACGCCCGGCAGGACCGCAAGGTCCAGCCCCGGGTGCCGATCACCGCCAAGCTCGTCGCCGACCTGCTGGAGGCGGCCGGGGTGGACCGCGTCCTCGCCCTCGACCTGCACGCCGGGCAGATCCAGGGCTTCTTCAACATCCCGGTCGACCACCTCTTCGCGGGGCCGCCGGTCATGGTCGACTACCTGGGCAAGAAGGGGCTGGCCCAGCCCGTCATCGTGGCCCCGGACGCGGGCGGCGTGGAGCGGGCCCGGGCGATCGCCAAGCGGATGAGCGCCGGGCTGGCCATCATCGACAAGCGCCGCGACGGGCCCGGCGCCGCCGTGGCCATGCACCTCATCGGCGAGGTCCGCGACCGGGACGCGGTCGTCATCGACGACATGATCGACACCGCGGGCACGCTCGTGCAGGCCGTCGCCGCCGTGGCCCGCGAGGGGGCCCGGCGCATCCTCGCCTGCGGCGTCCACGCGGTGCTGTCCGGGCCCGCCATCGAGCGCATCCGGAGCGCGCCGATCGAGGAGGTCGTCGTCACCAACTCGATCCCGCTCCCGCCCGACAAGCGCGACGCCGCGCCCATCACGGTGCTCACGGTCGCGCCGCTCCTCGGCGAGGCCATCCAGCGAATCCACGACGAGGAGTCCGTCTCGACGCTGTTCGTGTAGGAGGAGTCGACGCGATGAACAGGCAGGAGCTGACGATCACCCGCCGCACCGCCACCGGCAAGCAGGTGGCCAAGCGGCTGCGGCGCGAGGGCCGCGTGCCCGCCGTCCTCTACGGCGGCGCCGCCCCCGAGGCCATCACCATCGATCCGAAGGCCGTCCTCCGGATGATCCACGGCCACGAGGGCACCACACAGCTGCTCACGCTGGCCTTCGACGACGGCGCGGACGGCACCCGCATGGCGATCATCCGCGCCATGCAGTTCGACCCCGTCACCGAGCGGCTGCTGCACGTCGACCTCCAGGAGGTGTCGGCCGACCGGGCCATCACCGTCCGGGTGGCCGTCCACACCGTGGGCGACGCGGTCGGCGTGCGGGAGACGAAGGGCATCCTCAGCCTCGTGCTCCACGAGCTCGAGGTGTCCTGCCTGCCGGGGGCGATCCCCGACCGGATCGACGCCGACGTGAGCGCGCTCGCCATCGGCGACGTGCTGACCGTGGCGGATCTCCGCGCCCCCGAGGGCGTGCGCATCCTCAACGATCCCGGCCAGGCCGTCGCCACCGTCGCGGCGCCGATGGCCGAGGAGGTCGTGCCGGCAGCCGCGGCGCCGACCGCGGCCGCGGCGGCCGCGGAGCCCGAGGTCCTCACCGAGCGCAAGCAGAAGGAGGAGGAGGCGGGCGACGAGGGCAAGAAGGCCAAGAAGTAGCCGGGACGTCGGGCGCGCGTGGCGGCGGTGGTGGTCGGCCTGGGGAACCCCGGCCCGGAGTACCGCGACACGCGGCACAACGTCGGCCAGCGCGTGCTGGATCATCTCGCCCGCGCGCTGCGGGGGCACTGGCGGCGGGACGGCCGGGCCCTCGTGGCGCGGGCGACGTGGTGTGGCGAGGCGGTCGTGCTCGCCAGACCCGTGTGCTTCATGAACGAGAGCGGCCCCGTCGTGGCCGAGACACTGCAGCGGCTCGGGGCACAGACCGGAGACCTGATCCTGGTCCATGACGACATCGACCTGCCCGTGGGGACGGTGCGCGTGCGCATGCGTGGCCGCCACGGCGGCCACAACGGCGTCCGCTCCGTGATCGAGTCCCTCGGCACCACCGAGATCCGGCGCGTCAAGGTCGGCGTGGGCCGCCCGGAGCCGGGCGCGGTCGTGGACCACGTGCTGACCCCGTTCCATCCCGACGAGGAGCCCGCCGTCGCCGCCGCCGTCGCGCGGGCGGCCGACCGGGTGCTCGCCCTCGTCCAGACCCCCTCACCCTCCTAGAGGAGACCCGCATGACGTGGACCCCGCTGGCACCGGTGCTGGGGGCCCTCGGCCTGGTCATGGCGTGGCTGATGTACCGCCACGTCGTCGCCCAGCCCGCGGGCACGGCCCCCATGGTGGAGATCGCGTCGCAGATCCACACGGGCGCGATGGCGTTCCTGCGCAAGGAGTACTCGATCCTCATCTGGTTCGTGCTCGTCGTCGCGGTCCTCCTCGGCATCTTCATCCATCCCTTCACGGCCGTCGCCTTCATCGGCGGCGCGCTCTGCTCGATGCTGGCGGGCTTCTTCGGCATGAAGGCGGCGACGCGCGCCAACGTGCGCACCGCCAACGCCGCCAAGGAGGTCGGTCGCGACCGGGCGCTCGCGGTGGCCTTCTACGGCGGCTCCGTCATGGGGCTCTCCATCGCGAGCCTGGGCCTGCTCGGCCTCGGCACCTTCTTCCTGCTCTTCGACAGCCCGGTGATCCTCAGCGGCTTCGCGATGGGCGCCTCGTCGATCGCGCTCTTCGCGCGCGTCGGCGGGGGCATCTACACGAAGTCGGCCGACGTCGGCGCCGACCTCGTCGGCAAGGTGGAGGCGGGCATCCCCGAGGACGATCCCCGCAACCCGGCCGTCATCGCCGACAACGTGGGCGACAACGTGGGCGACGTGGCGGGGATGGGGGCCGACCTCTTCGAGTCGTACGTGGGCTCGATGGTGGCGGCCATCGCCATCGGCGCCGCCCTCGCCCCCCAGTCCGGGGTCTGGATGGCGCTGCCCCTCGTCATCGTCATGGCCGGCCTGGTCTCCTCGGCGGTCGGGATCCTCTCCATGAACGTCCTCCAGCGGATGGACCCGCAGGCCGCCCTCCGGTACGCCACCATCATCGCGGGCGGGCTGCTCGCGATCCTCGCCGCCGTCATCGTGAACCTGCTCGGCGTGGGCTGGGGGCCGTTCTGGGCGGTGATCTCCGGCATGGTCGCCGGCGTGGCCATCGGCTACCTGACCGAGATCTACACCTCCGGCAAGCCCGTCGAGCGCATCGCCGAGGCCTCGCAGACCGGCCCCGCGACGAACATCATCGCCGGGTTCGCGACCGGGCTCGAGTCCACGGCGCTCCCCGTGGTCGTCATCTGCGCCGCGATCTGGGTGGCGTTCGAGACCAGCGGGCTCTACGGCATCGCCCTCTCCGGCGTCGGCATGCTGGCCACGATCGGCATCACGATGAGCGTGGACGCCTACGGGCCGATCGCCGACAACGCGGGCGGCATCGCCGAGATGGCGCACCTCGGGCCGGAGACCCGGGCCATCACGGACCGGCTGGACGCGCTCGGCAACACCACGGCGGCGATCGGCAAGGGGTTCGCGATCGGCTCCGCCGCCCTCACCGCCCTCGCCCTGTTCGCGGCCTACACCCAGGCCGTCGGGCTGAGCACCATCGACCTCACGAGCTCCACCGTGATCGTGGGGCTGTTCCTGGGCGGCATCGTGCCGTACCTGATCGGCGCCCTGACGATGAAGGCCGTGGGCCGCGCGGCCTTCGGCATGGTGCAGGAGGTGCGGCGCCAGTTCCGCGAGATCAAGGGGCTCATGGAGGGCACGGCCAAGCCCGACACCGCCCGCTGCGTCGAGATCGCCACGGCGGGCGCGCTCAAGGAGATGGTGCTGCCCGGCGTGTCGGCGGTCATCCTGCCGCCGCTGATCGGGCTCGTGCTCGGCAAGGAGGCCCTCGGCGGGTTCCTCGCCGGCGCCACGCTCATGGGCGTCTTCCTGGCGCTCATGATGGCCAACGCCGGCGGCGCCTGGGACAATGCCAAGAAGCACATCGAGGCCGGACACTTCGGGGGCAAGGGGTCGGACGCGCACAAGGCCGCCGTGGTCGGCGACACGGTGGGCGACCCCTTCAAGGACACGTCGGGCCCGGCGATGAACATCCTGATCAAGCTCATGTCGGTCGTGGCGCTCGTGCTGGCGCCCCTGTTCCGATAGCGGGGGCCCCCTGCGCGTGGTATATAGTCTAACGTTTAGCCACCGACTCGCTCGGTGTGACCGGCATTGGCTGGAGGGGGGAGCCGCGTGACCAAGGTGATCGTCGAGCCCGACGAATCCTTCGAGAGCGCCCTCAAGCGCTTCAAGAAGCAGTGCGAGAAGGCCGGGCTCCTGTCGGAATTCAAGAAGA
>JAICGY010000201.1 GCA_025922915.1 Candidatus Methylomirabilota bacterium
CTGCCCGGCCTCGACGAGGACGGTGAGGGCGACGAGGTAGCGCCTACCCGGCGCCCGTCAGCGCCTCGTAGATGTCCAGCGTGAGGGCCCCGAACTTCCCGGTGGCCCGGGTGGCCACGGTGCGCGGGCGTGGCAGCGGCACGTCGAAGATGCGCGCGACGCGGCCGGGCCGCGGCGACATCACGACCACCCGGTCGGCGAGGAACACCGCCTCCGAAATCGAGTGGGTGACGAAGAGGATGGTCTTGCGCGCGCCCGCCGTCTCGCCCCACACGCGCAGCAGCTCCAGGTTCATCTCGTCCCGGGTCATGGCATCGAGCGCGCCGAACGGCTCGTCCATGAGCAGGAGCGGCGGGTCCAGGAGCAGCGCCCGGCACAGCGAGGCGCGCTGCTGCATCCCGCCGGAGAGCTCGCGCGGCAGCCGGGCGGCGAACTCGGCGAGGCCCACCAGGCCGAGCAGCTCGCCCGCCCGGCCGCGATAGGTGGCCCGGTCGAGCCCCGACAGCTCGGCCGGCAGCAGGACGTTGTCGAGGATCGTGCGCCACTTCAGCAGGACCGGCGCCTGGAAGACCATGCCCACCTCGGCGAGGGGGCGGGTCACCGGCCGTCCGCCGACGAGGACGCGCCCGGTCGTGGCGGGGCGGAGGCCGGCCACGATCCGCAAGAGCGTGGACTTGCCGCAGCCGGAGGGGCCGACGAGGGCGATCAGCTCGCCCCGGCCGACGGTGAAGGCGATGTCGCGCAGCGCCTCGACCGGGCCGCGGGCCGCCTTGTAGACCATGCCGACCCGGTCGAGGACGATGAACCCGTCGGCGCCCGCCACTAGCGCATCGACGTCGGCAGCTCGACCTTCGTCAGGAACTCGTTGGTGTAGACCTCCGTGCAGTCGACCTTGCGCGCGACCCCCATGTACGTGTTGACGAGGTCCACCGAGGCGCACATCTTCTTGTCGTCCATCCAGCCGATCCCGTGCTTCGCGTAGCGGTCGGTCTTCATGAGCTCCAGTCCCAGCATCATGTTGGGCTCGATGATCGACAGGTCGATCTCGGGCACGCGCTTCTTGAAGATCTCCAGGGCCGACTTCGGGTTCTCCATGACGTCGCGCCAGCCGCGATACGACGCTTCCAGGAAGGCGCGCAGCGTCGCCGCCCGCTCCTTCATGGTCTTGTCGCTGGCGATGATCGACATGCTGTACATGTCGAAGCCGTGGTCGGCCCAGGGCATCATGACGGCGTTGCCCTTGCCCATCGCCTTCTCGTAGAAGGGGAGGCCGGTCGTGTAGTCGGCGACCGCGTTGACGCGCTTCTCGGCGAGCGCCGGCACCTTCGCCGCCGGCTCCACGTTGACCCACGTCACCTTGCTCTGGTCGATGCCGTGCAGCTTGGCGAAGGCGGGGAAGACCTGCCGCTGGCCGTCGCCGGGCGGGGCGCCCACCGTCTTGCCCTCGAGGTCCTTGGGCCTGGTGATCGGGGCGTCCTTCCACGACCAGACGTTGAGCGGCGTCCTGTCGAAGACCATGCCGACCACCTTCACCCGGGCGCCGCGCGCCACGGCCGCGATGACGACGGCGCTGTCGGCCAGCCCGATGTCGGCACGGCCGGTGTCGACCTTGGCGATCGAATCGCCCGAGCCCTTGGAGTTCTGCAGCTCGACGTCCAGCCCCCGGGTCGCGTAGTAGCCCTTGTCGAGGGCCACCCAGTAGGCGGCGTGATCGCCGACGGCGAACCAGTTGAGGGCGAAGGTGACCTTCTGCCGCGGCTGGGCGGCGGGCGGGGTGGCGGCCCCGGCCACGAGGGCGACGGCAGCGAGGATGGCGCTCCAGCACGTGCGTGTCATCGAGAGCCTCCTGTGCTCACGGCGAGGTGTCGGCCCACGGGGCGATCCAGCGGGCCGCGACGACCACGGCACCGTAGACCGCGAGGCCGACGGCGGAGATCCACACGAGGGCGGCGAACGCGACCGGCGTGTTCATGCTGCCCTGGGTCGTGATGATGACGTAGCCGAGCCCCTGCTGCGAGGCGATGAACTCGCCCACGATGGCGCCCACGACGGCGGCGGTGGCGGTGACCTTCAGCGCGCCGAGGATGTAGGGGTACGCGTTGGGGATGCGGATCTTGACGAAGACCTTCCAGGTGGGGGCGTTGAACACGCGTCCGAGGTCGAGGAGCTCCTCGTCGACCTGCGTGAGGCCGACCGCGGTGTTGATGACCACCGGGAAGAAGCCGATGAGGGCGCCGATGAGCATGTTCGGCACCACGCCGTAGCCGAGCCAGAGGAGGAAGAGCGGCGCCACCGCCACCTTCGGCAGCGTGTTGACGAAGACGAGGAAGGGCACCAGCGCCTTGGCGAGGAGGCTCGACCAGGCGATGGCCACGCCGAGGGTGACCCCGACCACCCCCGCCAGCGCGAAAGCGCCCACGATCTCCACCGTGGTGATCCACAGGTGCCCGAGCCACGGCACCTCCGCCCCGCCGAGCGCGCGCAGCACCGCCAGCGGGCTCGGCAGGAGATACTCGCGCAGCTGGAAGACGGTCACCGCGAGCTGCCACGCGACGAGGGTGGCGACGAAGAGGACGGCGGCGGGCAGGTTGCGGGCGAGCCAGCCCGGCATCAGTCGAGGGTCAGGGCCACCGCGTGCTTGCGCACGTAGGCCTCGTCGACCTCCACGCCGAGACCGGGGCCCGACGGCAGCGCGACGCGGCCGCCACCCTTCCACACCCGCTCCTGGAGAAAGGGGGTGTCGATGAACTGGGGGCCGTTGAGCTGGAGCGGGTTGATGTCGAACGCCGCCGCCAGGTGCAGGCCGGCCGCCAGCCCGAGGTCGGTCTCGGTGAGGCCGGAGAGCGACAGCCCCAGCCCCGCCGCCAGCGCCATCTCGCACAGCTGCCGCGAGTACCAGAGGCCGCCGTTGCGCTGGACCTTCGCCACCGCCACCGTGAGCGCCTCGTGGCGGACGTACTCGAGCAGATCCGGCAGCGAGCGCAGCGTCTCGTCGACGCCGATGGGCGTGGCGGTGGAGGCCACCAGCCGCCGGTAGCCGGCGAGGCTGAGCCCGTCGAGCGGCTGCTCGAAGAGGGCGATGTCGAGCCCCTCGAAGCGCCGGGCCTGCCGCACGGCGGCGTCGAGGCGGTACCCGCGATTGGCGTCGACCTGCAGCGGACGGGAGCCGATCACCCCCCGGGTGCGCTCGACGAGCTCGAGGTCGCCGCGCTCGCCGTGCATCCCGATCTTGCACTCGAAGCAGTCATAGCCCGCCGCGAGCCCGTCGCGGGCCAGGGCGTCGGCGTCGGCCGGCGTGAGCGTCGTGACCATCCAGGTGAGGTCGAACTCGGCGCGCCGGCGGCGGCCGAGCAGCTCGTGGAGCGGCGCGGACTGGCGGCGCGCCAGCACGTCGTGCAGCGCGACGTCGATCGCCGACTTCGCGAGAGGCGCGCCCATGGTCGTGGACGGGCTGATGGCGCGCTCCATCGCGCGGTGCACGCCGTCGAGGTCCCACGCGGCCAGGCCGATGACGGCCGGGGCCAGGTAGCGGCGCAGCGTGGTGACGATCGTCTCCGTCGTCTCGTACGTCCAGCGCGGTGTCGGCGTCGCCTCCCCCCAGCCGCTCACGCCCTCGTCGGTGGTGACCTTCACGAGCACGCGCGGCGAGCGCGCGCCGGCGGTGGCGGCCACGCCCCCCGCGAGGACGAAGGCGGCCTTCTGGCGGAACTCGAGCAGGAAGACCTCGACACCGACGATCTTCATTCCGGGCCGCCATGATACAGCGGAGGCCGCGGTCAGGCCCAGCGGGCCGAGAAGCCGGGATGTCGCGCCGCCGCCTTCGCGGCCAGCCAGCCCCGGCCGAGCCACACGAGGAGCACGAGCAGGGCGATGTTCGCCGCCCCGTACAGGACCCAGTGGTCGAAGCGCACGCCGAGCCACTGGTTGACCAGCGTCAGCACGATGAGGTGATGGACGAAGTACATGCTCATCGCCGTGCGGCCGAGGACGACGAGCCCGTCGAGGGCGATCTTCCGGACCTCCATCAGGTGATGGGCGGCCGCCACGAGGACGGCGAGCATCGCGAGGATCCAGAGGATGGTCACGCCGCCGGGCGTCCAGTGGCGGTTGAGGATGTAGTCGTGCATGAAGCCCAGGCGCGGCGCCGGCGCCCCCCACCGGAGCAGCACGAACACCGCGGCGGCCGCGACGCCGGCGACGGCGAGGCCGGTGAACGCCGCGTGGGTGTCGCGCCGCCGGGCCTCCATCCACCAGGCGCCCATCACGAGGCCCAGGAGGGGCAGCCCGATCCACGGCCACGGCGGGAAATCCGCGAACACGATCCGCGCGAGCCGCGGGTGCTGCGCCGACCACGCCCCCAGCGCCGTGAACGACTGCGCGAACGTGGCGTAGCTCACGGCGGCGACCGCGACGAGCGCGACCCGCGCCGCCGGATGGCGGGCGATCGGCGCGACGAGGCCGGCCACGACGATGCTGAGGCCGATCGTCTGGAGGACCCCGCCCGTCCAGATCGGGTGCTCGGGGAAGACGATCGCGTTCAGCAGCAGCCCGGCCGCCACGATCCGCAGCCCCCGGCCCGTCGAGCGGCGCGCGGCGCCGCGCCAGTCGAGGTCGTGCTCCGTGGCCCGCGCGGCCGCGATGGCGAGGGAGAAGCCGACGAGGAAGAGGAAGAGCGGCGCCGCCAGCGTGACGGTCGCGTAGATGACGTAGTAGCGCCCCCAGCCCATCGAGGCGTCCAGCCACCAGCGCGCCGTGTGGTTCAGCACCATGAGCACCAGGGCGAGCCCCCGGAGCCCGTCGAGGAAGCGGAACCGAGCCTCCTCCTTCATGACGACCTCCCGCTGGTCGCCCGAGCTTGCGCGGCGAGTGCCAGCGATGCCCACCGGCCCCGGGGCGAGCAACGGCGGGCCTTTGGGGTCGCGGCGGGTCTCGGGAGCGGGCGCCCTGCCCGGTCGTCCGGGCGTCGTGGGGCCCGAGGCCGGTCAGCCCTTCGGGAGACCCAGGACGCGCTCGCCGAGGATGTTGCGCTGGATCTCGCTCGTGCCCGCGGAGATCGTGTACTGCCGGGCCGCGAGCAGCCGGTTGAACCACCGCGGCGCGTCAGGCACGGCGGGGGTCGGCGTGTTGACGAGCGCGTGCATCCCGAGCAGCTCGCCGGCGGCGTCGGCGATGCGCACGCCGAGCTCGGAGCCCGAGAGCTTGAGGATCGACCCTTCCGGCCCCGGCGGCTCCCCGCGGATCATCCGCGTGAGGTTGCGATAGCGGGTGAGCCGCATCGCCTCGCAGTCGATGGCGAGCTGGGCGAGGCGCTGGCGGATGACCGGGTTCTCCCAGGCCGGCCGGCCGTCGACCTCGAGCGTCCGGGCGAGGGCGACGAGGCGGGCCACCTGCTGGATCGGGTTGCGCGCGCCGGCCGAGTGCCGCTCGTGCATCAGCGTCGTCGTCGAGACCTTCCAGCCCTGGTCGAGGGGCCCGAGCAGGGCGGCCCTCGGCACGACCACGTCGCTGAAGAACACCTCGTTGAAGTGCCGGTGGCCGGTCAGCAGCACGAGCGGCCGCACGGTGATGCCCGGCGAGTCCATTGGCACCAGGAAGCACGAGATCCCCTGGTGCTTGGGGACGTCGGGGTTGGTCCTCGCGAGCAGGATGATCCAGTGCGCGAAGTGCGCGCCCGAGGTCCACACCTTCTGCCCGTTGACCACGAAGTGGTCCCCGTGGTCGACGGCGCGCGTGCGCAGGGAGGCGAGATCCGAGCCGGCGCCCGGCTCCGAGAAGCCCTGGCACCAGATCTCGTCGCCGCTCAGGATCGCGGGCAGGTGCCGGCGCTTCTGCTCGGCGGTGCCCCACTGGAGGATGGTCGGCCCGATGAGGAAGAGGCCCATCGCGCCGGGCAGCACGGGCGCGCGCGCGGCCGCGTACTCCTCGTCCCAGATGACGCGCTCGATCAGCCCGGCGCCGCGGCCGCCGTGCTCCTTCGGCCACGTGATGCCGACCCAGCCGGCGGCGTGCATCGTCCGCTGCCACTGGCGGCGCCGCTCGAACGTCTCGCGGTCGCTCGCCACGCGGTCGTCGGCGGGGTCGTCCAGGCAGAGCTCGGGCGGCAGGTTGGCCGCCAGCCAGTCGCGGAACTCGCTGCGAAACCCCTCGTGCTCGGGCCCGTACTCGAAGTCCATGCCCGGGCCGAGGCTAGGAGGGGGCCTGCCGGGCTGTCAAGCACGGCTTGACGTGTCCGAACGATCGTACTATTGTGGGCGCCATGGCGGCCGTGCAGGGTGCGGCGAGGCGGGCGGGGCGGGCCCGGGCCACCCGGAAGGGGGAGCGCACGCGCGAGGTCATCCTCGCCCACGCCCTCCGGCTGGCGACCCGCATCGGCCTCGAGGGGGTGACGATCGGGCGGCTCGCCGACGATCTCGGGATGTCCAAGAGCGGCCTGTTCGCCCACTTCCGCTCCAAGGAGGGGCTGCAGATCGAGATCCTCCGCCTGGCCGCTGCACGCATGGTGGACGACGTCGTCAAGCCCGCGCTCACCGCGCCCCGGGGCGAGCCGCGCGTCCGCGCGCTCTTCGAGCGGTGGCTCGCCTGGGAGCAGTCGCCCAGCCTGCCGGGCGGCTGCCCGTTCGTGACGGCATCGTTCGAGCTCGACGACCGGCCGGGGCCGGTGCGGGACTACGTCGTCCAGACGCTGCGGGACTGGCGCGACACCTTCGCGGGCGCCGCGCGCATCGCGGTGCAGGAGGGGCACTTCCGCCGCGACTTCGACTGCGAGCAGTTCGCGCACGACTGCTACGGCATCGGCCTCGCCTTCGTCCACGCCTCCCGCCTGATGGGCGACCCGAAGGCGCGTGACCGCGCCGACGCCGCGTTCGAGGCGCTCCTCCGCGCGGCCCGCGCCGCCGATCGCGCGCCCGCTTCCGCCTCCGCGGCCAGCGGCCGGCGCCGCTGACCCAGGAAAAGGAGATCGCGATGACCGACGCCGAGTTCCTCCGGGCTCAAAAAAGCACGATCGTTCGATCTGCGAAGGCCCCGACGTGGCAGCCGCTCGCGCGGGCCGGTAACCGGATGCTCTCGAGGCTGGCCCCCGATCTGGCGGCCCGCGTCGCGGAGCGGATGTTCTTCCGCGTCCCGCGCCACCGCCGGCCGGTCGCGGAGACGGCGCTGCTCGCCGGCGCCGAGGCGCGCCCGATGCGGGTCGGGGGCCGCCGGGTCGAGACGTGGCGGTGGGGGCTGGGGCCGACCGTGCTCCTCGTGCACGGCTGGGGCGGGCGCGGGGCTCAGCTGGGCGCCTTCGTCGCGCCCCTCGTCGCGTCCGGCTTCTCGGTCGTCACCTTCGATGCGCCCGGCCACGGCGCTTCCGATGCCGGTCCGGTCACGATCCCCGAGACGGTCGCGGCGATCCGCGAGGTCGTGGCGGCGCGCGGCCGGCTCGCCGGGCTCGTGGCCCACTCGCTCGGGGCGACGGCCGCCACCCGCGCGCTCTACGAGGGGCTCGGCGTGGGGGCCGCGGTCTTCATCAGCCCCGTCGCCGAGCTCGCCGAGCCGGCCGCGCGCTTCACGGAAGCGCTCGGGTTCTCCCGGGTGCACGCGCGGATGCGGCAGCGTATCGAGCGCCGCGTCGGCATGCCGTGGTCGGCGTTCGACGTGACGGCGCTCGCGCCGGCGCTGAGCGCGCCGCTGCTCGTCGTCCACGATCTGGGGGACGCGGAGGTCGCCTGGCAGCACGGCCGCCTGGTCGCGCGCGCCTGGCCCGGCGGCCAGCTCCTGCTGACCGACGGGCTGGGCCATCGCCGCATCCTGCGCGATCCCGAC
>JAICGY010000202.1 GCA_025922915.1 Candidatus Methylomirabilota bacterium
GCCGAGGGGGTCTGGCTGGAGAGCCTCGACGGGCGCCGCTACCTGGACTTCCACGGCAACAACGTGCACCACGTGGGGCACGGGCATCCCCGCGTGCGGGCGGCGATCCATCGCCAGATCGACAGCCTGCCCTTCGTGCCGCGCCGCTTCACGGCCCCGCCCGCCGTGCGTCTGGCCGAGCGCCTCGCGGCGCTGGCGCCCGGCGATCTCGGCAAGGTCCTCTTCTGTCCGGGGGGCTCGGACGCCATCGACATGGCGATCAAGCTCGCGCGCGCGGCGACGGGCCGGTTCAAGACGATCTCGTTCTGGGACGCCTTCCACGGCGCCGGCTTCGGCGGCGCCAGCGTGGGCGGCGAGCGCATGTTCCGGGAGGCGCCGGTGGGGCCGCTCCTGCCCGGCACCGAGCACGTCGCGCCCTTCGCCTGCTATCGCTGTCCCTACGGCTACCCGGACGACCGGGGGCGGCCGCGGCTCGAGCTCTGCCGCGCGACCTGCGCGCGCTTCGTCCGCTACGTCCTCGAGAAGGAGGGCGACGTGGCGGCCGTCATCGCCGAGCCCGTCCGCAGCGTGCCGTACGTCCCGCCCCCCGGCTTCTGGCCCGAGGTGCGCCGGGCGTGCGACGACCACGGCGCCCTCCTGATCTTCGACGAGATCCCGACCGGTCTCGGCAAGACGGGCCGGATGTTCGCCGGCGAGCACGTCGACGCGGTCCCCGACATCCTGGTGCTGGGCAAGGCGCTCGGCGGCGGCATGGTCCCGATCGCCGCCCTGCTGGCCCGCACGGACCTCGACCTGCTGGCCGACCGCGCCCTCGGCCACTACACGCACGAGAAGAGCCCGGTCGCCTGCGCGGCCGCCCTCGAGACCCTGGCGGTGATCGAGGAGGAGGGGCTCGTGGAGAATGCGGCGCGCCAGGGGGCGCGCGCGCTGGACGGGCTGCGCGCGCTGGAGCGCCGTCACCCGCTGATCGGGGACGTCCGGGGGCTGGGGCTCCTGCTCGGCGTCGAGCTGGTCCTGGACCGGGCGACGAAGGCCCCCGCCGTGGACGCGGCCGAGCAGGTGCTCTACAGGGCGCTCGAGCGCGGGCTCTCCTTCAAGACGACGATGGGCAACGTGCTGACGCTCACCCCGCCCCTCACCATCACCGGCGCCCAGATGGACGAGGCGCTCGGCATCCTCGACGCGTGCCTGACCGAGGCGGAGCGGACGGCGGGGCTGGCCTGAGCCGGGCGCCGGCGTGACGGCCGGCGCCCTGGCCCTGGTCCTCTGTGCCGCGGTCCTGCACGCCGGCTGGAACGCGCTCGCCAAGCGCGCCGCCGACCCCGTCATCTTTCTCTGGTCGGCGACGGCGTGCGGGACGGCCCTGCTCCTGCCGTTCGGAGCGTGGACCCTGGCGCGCACGGGGTTCCCGGCGGCGGCCGCCCCCTTCGTGGCCGGCACGATCGCCCTGCACGCCTTCTACTTCTACGCCCTCGGGCGCGCCTACGGCAGCGGCGCGTACTCGCTCGTGTACCCCGTCGCGCGGGGCCTCGGCGTGGCGCTGGTGCCGGTCCTGGCGCTCCCGCTGTTCGGGGAGCGGCTGTCACCGCTCGGCACGGCGGGCGTCGCCCTCGTCGTGACGGGCATCGTGGCGCTGCACTCGACGCCGGCGGCCCTGGTGCTGGCGGCGCCGGGGCGGCGGCTGCAGGCGGGGACGGGATGGGCCGTGGTGACGGGACTCACCATCGCGACGTACTCGGTGCTCGACAAGGCGGGCGTCGGGCGGCTGCACCCGGTCCCGTACATGATGCTGCTCGAGGCCGGCTGCCTGGTCCTCGGGCTGCCGCTCCTACGCGTCCGGGCCGAGGCGGTCCGTCGCGAATGGCGCCGGTGGCCGTGGATCCTCGCGGCCGGCGCGCTCAGCGCGCTGAGCTACATGCTCGTGCTCGTCGCGTTCGGCCTGGCCAAGACCGGCTACGTCGTCGCGGCGCGCGAGCTGTCGATCGTGCTGTCCGCCGTGATCGGGAGCCTCTGGCTCCACGAGGGCCGGCTCGGACCGCGGCTGGTCGGCGCCGGCGTCATCCTCGCCGGCGTGGTCTGCGTCGCGCTGGCACGCTGATGCGGCTCGTGCCCCCGCCGGCCGACGCTCGCCGGCACCGCCGTTGCTGACACGAGGCGTCGTGCGTCGTCTGGCACTCCTGGCCCTCGTCCTCGTCTGCGTGGTCGGCCTGCTCCTCGCGAGCGGCGTGCTGCGCGTGCGGGTGGCCCTGGAGCCGGGGGGGACGGTCACCGCGGCACCCTTCTGGCGGGAGGTGAGCGGCGAGGCGGCGCTGCCGCCCGCCCTCGGCATCTGGGTCGAGCTCGCCCGGGCCGTGCGGCCGGCGGTGGTCAACGTGAGCAGCACGCAGCGCGGGCCCGGGCAGGGGCCCGAGGAGTTCTTCCGCCGCTTCTTCGGCGAGCCCCGCGGCGGACCGCTGCCCCGCGGCCGGATGAGCCTGGGCTCGGGCCTCGTCGCCTCGGCCGACGGCCACGTGGTGACCAACTTCCACGTCGTCGGCGGCGCGGGCGAGATCACCGTCCGCTTCGCCGACCAGCGCGAGTACCGCGCTCGTCTCGTGGGAGGCGATCCCCGGACGGACATCGCCCTGCTCAAGATCGAGGCGTCCGACCTCGCCGTGATCCCGTTCGGGGACTCCGACCGGCTCGCCGTGGGGGAGCCGGTCATGGCGATCGGCAACCCCTTCGGGCTCGAGCAGACGGTGACGACGGGGATCGTGAGCGCCAAGGAGCGCTTCATCGGCGCCGGGCCGTACGACGACTTCATCCAGACCGACGCCTCGGTCAACCCGGGCAACTCGGGCGGCCCGCTCATCGACAGCCGGGGCGCGCTCGTCGGCATCAACACCGCGATCTTCTCGCAGACGGGAGGCTCGGTCGGGATCGGCTTCGCGATTCCCGTCAACCTGGCCAAGGAGGTCCTGCCGCAGCTGCGGGCGACCGGGCGCGTGGTGCGCGGCTACCTCGGCGTGGCGGTGGCGCCGGTCCCGGGCGACGGCGCGGCCGCGCCGGGCACGGCGGCGCGGCGCGGCGCCCTCGTGGCCGAGGTGGTGCCGGGCGCGCCCGCGGCCGACGCCGGGCTCCGGCAGGGCGACGTCATCGTCGCCCTCGACGGGATGCCGATCCAGAGTCCGCACGAGCTGACGCGCCGGGTGGCCGGCACGCCGCCCGGCACCAAGGTGGCCCTCGACGTGGCGGGCCCGCGGGGCACGCGGACCGTCGCGGTGACCCTGGGGCAGCTGCCCGACGAGCCGCCGTCGCCCGGGCGCTGACGCCCCGGTCGGGCCGCACCAGCGGTGTAGAATCCGGGGACCGTGAGCCAGCCCGAGCCTCCGTCCCCGCCCCGCCGGGCCTGGCCGGTGTTCGCCGTGTACGTGGGCGCGATCGCGGCGATCCTCGTGTTCACGGCGGTCGCGGTCGACGTGCTCACCGCGCTGTACCCGGACGTCCCCGACACGGCCCTGCTCCAGAGCCTGCCCGGTCTCATCGCGGGGAGCCTGGCCGCCTCCACCGCGCTCCTCGCCACGCTCCTGCTCGCCGTGCGCCCGCTCGAGCCGGCCGCGCTCCGGCTCACCCCGGGGTGGGAGCGGGGCCGCGACCTCGCGGTCATGGCCGTCGGCCTCCTCGCGCTCGGCCAGGCGCTGGACTCGCTGACGGCGCTCGCCGGCCTGGACGAGCGCGGGACGCTCGCGCTCATCCGCCGCGTGCTCGTGGGCGCCAGCGGGGCGGAGCTCTTCGCCGCGGTCGTCGTCCTCGGGCTGGCCGCGGGCGCCGCCGAGGAGATCTTCTTCCGCGGCTTCATGCAGACACGGCTGCGCGCGCAGTGGGGGCCGCGCGCAGCCGTGCTCGTGACCAGCGTGTGCTTCGCGATCCTGCACGTGGACGTGGCGCTCGTCCACCTCGCGCTGGTGTTCGGGCTCAGCCTCTACCTGGGCTTCGTGGCCGAGACGACGGGCAGTGCGCTGCCCGCGGTGGTCTGCCACGTCGTGAACAACGTGGTCTTCACCCTGCAGACCGCGCTCGGCGGGACGGTGACCGATCGCGGCGCCAACGCGGCGCTCGCCGTCGCGGGCGCCGTCGTCACGGTCGCGTGCCTGTGGTGGGTGCGGCAGGCGGCGTCGCGGTCCACTGCCTGAGCGGCGCGCCGCGCCCTGGCCGTCTTGCGACCCGAGCGGCTCCGGCGGTACCCTACGGGGCGCGCGCGGCGGCTGCCGTGCAGCCCGGGCGCGCCGAGAGCCTCATCGACCTGGCCACGAGGGAGACGCCGATGCCGGAGCTGACTCGCCGCTACGTCGTGATGACCATGGCGACCGAGGCGCCCTTCGATGCGCGCGATCCCGAAGGGGTGTTCGTGCTGAAGCCGTGGAAGGACCCGGCGGCGCTGCGCGCGCTCGCCGCGTACCGCGACAACTGCTACCCGGAGCTCGCGCGCGACCTCGCCGCGTGGATGGAGGCGATCGAGAGTGGCCCGGTGGTGCGCGGCGACGTCGGCCGCCGCAACGAGCCGCACGTCCGGCCGGCCGGGCGCCGGGACGCCTCGAGCTCGCGTGACGGCGGGGCCCCGGACCGGCCGGCGCGTCGCGGCGGTGGCAAGCGGCCGGTGCGGGCCGCCGCCCGGTCGACGCGGCGGACCACCAAGCGCCCGAGCCCGCGCGGCAAGCGTCGCCGGTGACGGGCGTCGCCCGGCTCGCGGAGCTGGTCGGCGGGGCCAGCCGCGTCGTCGCGTTCACCGGCGCCGGCGTCAGCACCGAGTCGGGCATCCCGGACTTCCGCAGCGCCGGCGGCGTGTGGCAGCGGCACGATCCGGACACGCTCACCTGGCAGGGGTTCATCGGCAGCCGCGAGGGCCGGGAGCGCTACTGGGCGCTCGGGCGCACGACGTACCCGCTGATCCGGGCCGCGGTGCCGAACGCCGCCCACCGCGCCCTCGCCGCTCTCCACCGGGCGGGCACGCTCGACTGCTGCATCACGCAGAACGTGGACGACCTGCACGGGCGGGCGGGGTTGCCACCGGAGGCAGTGATCGAGCTGCACGGCAACGCGACGCGCGTGCGGTGTCTGGGCTGCGGCGCCCGCTTCACACGCGACGAGGTGCACGCGTGGATCGAAGCGGGCGCCCCCGTGCCCGAGTGCCCGGCCTGCGGCGGCGTCGTCAAGCCCACGACGGTCCTCTTCGGAGAGGCGATGCCGGCCGGCGTGGTGGAGGAGGCACGTCGCCGCGCCCGGCGCGCCGACCTCCTGATCGTGCTCGGCTCCTCGCTCGTGGTCTACCCGGCCGCCTACATCCCCCTCCACGCGAAGCGGGCGGGCGCGACGCTGGCCATCGTCAACCTCACGGCGACGCCGCTCGATCGCGAGGCCGACCTCGTGATACGCGCTCGCGCGAGCGAGGCGCTGTCGGCGGTGGTCGCGGCCGCGCGGGAGGTCCCGGCCTCGTGATCGCCGACGCCGATCTGGTCGCGCAGTTCGCCCGGGCGCGCGAGGAGCGACGCGCGCACCAGCCGCCGAGCGCCCAGGGGCGCGGGCTGTCGCTGGACGACGCCTACCGCCTCCAGGACGCGCTGCGGGAGACGCTCGTCGCGGCCGGCGCGCGGCTTGCCGGCTGGAAGGCTGGCTTCACGACGGCGGCGGCGCAGGAGCAGTTCGGCGTGCCCGCGCCCGTCTGCGCGTTTCTCCTGGCCGCCGACTTCTTCCCCAGCGGCGCCGCCCTGCCGGCCGCCCGCTTCGTGGGGCCGGCGGTCGAGGCGGAGGTGGCGCTGGTGATGGCGAGCGATCTCGCCGGGCCGGGCGTGACGGCCGCCCGGGCCGCCCTCGCCGTGGCGGGCGCGCTGCCCGCCCTGGAGATCGTCGACTTCCGGTACACGGGGACGCCGCAGGGCACGGACATCGTCGCCGAGGGGATCTTCGCGAGCGCCGTCGTCCTGGGCGGCGCCCTGACGCCGATCGCGGGGCTGGACCTGGCCCTGGAGGGGCTCGTCTACGAGCAGAATGGCGCGGTGGCCGCCACGAACACCGCGGCCGAGGTCATGGGCAACCCGGTCAACGCGCTCGCGTGGATCGCGAACCACCTGGGCGCGCGCGGGCTCGGGCTGCGCGCGGGCGACATCGTGATGACGGGCTCGGTGTCGAAGATCCTCCGGCCGAAGGCCGGCGACACGGTGCGCGCCACCTACACGCGTCTGGGCTCGGTGGGCGTGCGGTTCGCCTGATGCGCCTGGCCGGGGCCGCCGTGGTCGTCACCGGGGCGGCCGGCGGCATCGGTCGCGCGGTCGCCCGGGCGTTCGCGGCGGAGGGCGCGGCGCTGGTTCTCGGCGATCTGGGCGACGGCGTGGACGGCGTGGCCGACGAGATCCGCCACGCCGGCGGCCGCGCCGTCGCGCTCCGGGGCGACGTGACGCGGTCGGGCGACATGCAGGCGCTGGCGGCCGCGGCCGGGCACGAGCACGGGCGGCTCGACGTCCTCGTCACGTGCGCCGGGCTCGGCGGCAGCGGGCTGCTGACGGAGCAGAGCGAGGCCGACTGGACGCATGTCGTCGACGTGAACCTGAACGGCACCTACCGCGCCATCCGCGCCGCACTGCCGGCCATGCTCGCGCGCGGGACGGGGCGGATCGTCACGATCGCCTCCGTGCTCGGCCGGATCGGCGGCTCGGGCTTCGTGAGCGCCTACGTCGCCTCCAAGCACGGCGTGATCGGGCTCACGCGCGCCCTCGCCGCGGAGCTCGGCTCCCAGGGCTACCCCGGCATCACGGTGAACGCGATCTGCCCCGGCTACACGCGAGCCGGCATGGGCATCGCCGTGCAGTCGACGAAGGCCGGCCCGATGTCCGGCGAGGACATCTTCGACCGCTGGTACCGGCGCCAGGTGCCCCAGCGGCGAATGATGGAGCCCGAGGAGATCGCCCACGCCGCCGTCTTCCTGAGCCTGCCGGCGTCGGCCGGCATCACCGGCCAGGCGCTCAACGTCGACGGCGGGTTCGTGATGTCCTGATGACCGTCGAGGAGTTGGCGACCCGGGCGCGGGCGCGCCTCGCGGGGCGGGCCCGGCGCGAGGTGCCGCCCGGCCCCCTCGTGCGCGCGGCGGTGCTCGTCCCCATCGTGGACCGCGGGGAGCCGTGGCTGGCCTTCGCCCAGCGCAGCCGGACCGTCGGCCTGCACCGCGGGCAGATCTCGTTTCCCGGCGGTCGCATCGATGCCGGCGACCAGGACGCGCTCGCCGCGGCGCTGCGCGAGGCGGAGGAGGAGGTCGGGCTGCGGCCCGCGCTCGTCGAGCCGCTCGGGATCCTGGACGACACGGAGACGTTCGCCACGCAGTTCGTCATCACGCCGTGGGTCGGCCTCGTGCGCGAGCCGGTCGTCTGGCATCCGGACGGCGCGGAGATCGAGCAGGTGATCGAGGTGCCGCTGCGCGCCCTGCTCGACGGCCGCATCTTCCGCGTGGAGCACTGGCAGCGCAACGGGGTCGCCCGGGAGGTCTACTTCTACGACTACGAGGGGACGACGATCTGGGGCGCCACCGCCCGGATCCTCAAGCGCTTCCTCGACCTCGTGGCGTAGCCGCGCGGCCGGCGGGACGCGGTGAATCCCGGGCTGTGCGGCGAGTGCACGGAGGCACGGCGGATCGTGTCCGCACGCGGCGCGGTCTACTGGCTGTGCGGCCGCAGCGCGCGCGATCCCCGGTTCGTCCGCTACCCCCGCTTACCCGTGCTCGCCTGTCCCGGCTTCGCCGCCGGCTCGCGCGCCGGGGACGAGC
>JAICGY010000203.1 GCA_025922915.1 Candidatus Methylomirabilota bacterium
CCGAGCGTGATGCCGATCTCGCGCAGCACGAGGCGAGTGTCGAGCGAGGCGATCATGCCGTCGCGAGCATGGGCGCCCATTCCCGCCGACCGCACGGCGACCCGGCCGTGGACGCCGTGCGCCCGCAGCATCCGCTCGAGCAGCACGTGGGCCATCACGCTGCGGCAAGTGTTGGCGTGGCAGACGAGGAGGACCGTCGCCGCGGCTCTCACGGGGAGCGCCAGAGCCGCACGCCGCCCCCGAGGTCCTTCCACTCCCCGGCGGAGCGCCGGTCGAGGCTCTTGCCGAAGGCGGTGCCCGGCGGAGCCTCCAGCCGCTCGCCGAGCGTGTCGGGGAACAGGGCGGCGAGCTCGGCGGGGCTCAGCCGCCGCCCGGCGTCCAGCCGGCGGACGGCCTGCGGCTGGGCCAGCAGCGTGTAGCCGTAGCCGAAGGAGTGGAAGACCTGCCCGTTCACGCCGGCGGCGGCGTCGCTCGCGAGGTAGACGACGAGCGGCGCCACGTTGTCCGGGTCGCGCTCCGTGCCGACCGCCTGCTCGCTCGGCCACTGGCCCGTCTGCTCGAACACCTCGCGGCCGCGCGGGGTCGAGTCGATCATGCGGGTCGCGCCGCTCGGCAGGATGGCGTTGCAGGTCACGCCGTAGCGGGCCATCGCGTTGGCGGTCGACCAGGTGAGCCCGAGGATGCCGGCCTTGGCCGCCGCGTAGTTGGGCTGTCCGGGAGCGCCCAGTGCCGACACCGACGACATGTTCACGATGCGACCGCCGCGCTGCTCGCGCATGCGGACCGACGCGGCGCGCATGGTGTTGTACGTGCCCTTGAGGTGGACGGCGACGACGGCGTCCCACTCGGCCTCGGTCATGTTGAAGAGCATCCGGTCGCGGAGGATGCCCGCCACGTTCACGACGATGTCGATGCGACCCCAGGCGTCCACGGCCCGCTCGACCATCGCCGCCCCCTGGGCGGCGTCCGCCACCGAGCCGTAGTCCGCGATCGCCGTGCCGCCCCCGGCGCGGATCTCGGCCACGACCTTGTCCGCCGGCCCGGCCTCGCCGCCGTCCCCGGCCAGGCTGGCGCCGAGGTCGTTGACGACGACCTTCGCGCCCTCCGCCGCCATCGCGATGGCGATGCCGCGCCCGATGCCCCGCCCCGCTCCCGTCACCAGCGCCGTCTTGCCCTCGAGCATGCCCATGGCGTCTCCTCGCTCAGTCCGTACCGGCCGTGTCGGGCAGCGGCCGGTCGTACGGCTTGCCGGCCTTCACCCGGTCCTGGAGCATCGCGCGGAACTCCGGTCCCATCGAGTCGGCGCCGCGCATCGGCATCGTGCCGCGCCGGATCGTGAAGTCGTGCGGCGCCAGCGCCCGGCCGCGGACCTCCACGATGCGGTCGCCGTCGAGGATCGTGAACGTCTTGCTGACCCCGGACGCCGTCTCTACCACGCCGTCCCCGGCGGCGCCCCGGCGATCCGGGAGGCGGCGAGGTCGGCCGTCTGGTCCCGGGGGATCGTGGGGCTCATGACGATCTCCTCGACGACCGTGCGGGGCGGGAGCGTCACGCAGAACAGGATCGCGCGCGCGACGTCCTCGGCCTGCATCATCGTGGCGCGCGCGGCGGCGTCCGGCGGCAGGGGCCGGTTCGCGAGGATCGGGGTGTCGACCTCGGCCGGCATGATCGTCGTCGCGCGGATGCCTCGGTCGCGCAGCGTGGCGTGGACGTGGCCCATGAGGTTGTTCACGCCGGCCTTGGCCGCTCCGTAGGGCGCCCCGCCGATCAGGCCGGGGCGGATGCCGGCGACGGAGGAGACCGTCACGATCGTGCCGCGCCGCCGCTCGATCATCGAGGGCAGGACCGCCTGGGTCAGGAGGTACACGGACGTCAGGTTGACGGCCACCACGCTCTCCCACTCGTCGAGCCCGACCCAGCGCACCGAGCGCGCGCGGCTCGAGTGGCCCGCGTTGTTGATCACGATGTCGACGGCCCCGTGCGTCTCCAGCGTCCACCGGGCGAGCGCCGCCGGCGCCGCCCGGTCCTCCAGATCCACGGCGCGCGCGACACACGCTCCGCCCCCCTCCACGATCCCGCGCGCCACCGCCTCGATCGGTCCCTTCCGCCGCCCGCACACGACGACCCGCGCCCCCTCCCCCGCCAGCAACCTCGCCGTCTCCGCCCCGATCCCCGTCCCCCCACCCGTCACCACCGCCACCTGCCCCTCCAGCCTCTTCATGGGGTCTCCTTCGATCTCTCTGGTCCATGCTCGACGAGGCTGGCGCGCTGCCGGGAACCTCGCGCGAAGCGGTGGGGGGTGGCGCGGGGGGCCCTCCCCGGAACCGTGGCATCTGGGGGTGGACGGAGCCGCCCACGGCGTCGTCGTGGCCCCCGGACCGCGTCGCGCGCCCCGTGGACAGCGTGTTCCGGGGAGGGCCCCCCGCGCCGCCCCCCACCGCGTCGATGCACGCTCCACGACGGCAGTGTCAGCGCCACGCCCAGACCGGTTGCTCGAAATGATCGACCCGCGTGGCCCGCCCGTGTAGCACGACCTCGCGCAGCTGGTAGAGCACCGCCGCCGTCGGCGCGTGGATGCGTGACTCGAGGATCGGCACCTGGATGACCGGGCGCTCGCTCTCCGGGATCGTGATCAGGATCGGCACCTCCGGCCGGTCGAGGTGCTCCACCGGCACGAGATAGACCCGCGCGACCTCGTCGGGGTTGGGCACCAGCGCCGCGCGCCCCGTGCTCCACATGACCACGGGCGTGATCACGAACCCCGAGCGCGTGGGGTAATCGTCCAGCACCCCGAGCACCGCGTCGGCGCCCAGCCGCAGCCCGACCTCCTCGTCGAGCTCGCGGAGGGCCGCCGCCGCCGGGCTCTCGCCGGCCTCGAGCCGCCCGCCCGGCAGGGCCCACTGCCGCGCGTGCGTGCGGAGCGACTCCGCCCGGCGCGTCAGGAGGAAGCACGCGCGCCCGGCGTCGTCGGGCAGGAGGACGATCGCCACCGCGGCCGCGCGCCGCCCCTCGAGGGCGGCGGCCCGGCGCTCGAAGCCCGCCAGGTGCCCCGCCGCCCGCGCGCGGAGCGCCGCATCGAACCGGACGCCGGCCGGCACCGGCTCAGTACGCCGGCAGCGTCCCGCTCCTGGCGCCCTTGCGGACCACGCCGACCTCCTCGGCCGCCCGGGCCGCGAGGAAGCGGCTGTCGCTGGCGAGCGTGACGAACTGGTAGCCGATCGCCACCATGGTGAGCGCGTACGCCGCGGTGGAGTTGTGGATCCCGGCCACGACACCGTGGCGCTTGCACGCCTCGACGATGCGCTGCTGGGCCTCGACCACCGGCGGGTCGGTCTGGTCGAGGCGCGGCTTGCAGCCGAGGGCTAGCGAGAGGTCCGAGGGGCCCACGTAGACGGCATCCACCCCCGGCACGGTCAGGATGGCCTCCAGGTTCTTGAGGGCCTCGGCCGTCTCGATCATCGGCATGACGATCAGATCCTCGTTCGCGTGGTCGCCGTAGTCGGCGCCCGCGTAGAGCGAGGCGCGCACGGGCCCCCACGAGCGGTAGCCGCGGGGCGGGTACTTGCAGGCCGCGACGAGCGCCTCGGCTTCCTCCCGGGTGTTGATCATCGGGCAGATGACGCCGTAGGCACCGGCGTCGAGGATCTTCATCAGCCGGGCCGGGTCGTTCCACGGTACCCGCGCCAGGGGCATGACGGGCGTCGTGGCGATCGCCTGGAGCATCGTGACCGCGTCCTGGTAGTCGACGACGCCGTGCTGCATGTCGACCGTGAGCGAGTCGAACCCCTGGTGAGCCATCACCTCGGCCGAGAAGGCGCTCGGGATCGAGAGCCAGCCGTTCACCACCGCCTCGCCCCGCGCCCAGATCTGTCTCAGCGTGTTTGCTCGCACGTCCGCTCCTCTCTCGCCGCCCGGAGGCCCTCGGGTGCGCTCGAGCCGCCGCCGGGGGCCCTGGCCGGGGTATTGTACTGCCGCGGCACCCGGGCGGCGGCGGAGGTGCCCGCCGCCGCCCCGGAGAGCCCGGGGCCTCAGCGGCCGAGGCGGCGGAAGAGGTGGTGCTTGCGGTTCGAGGTGTGCGGCCGCACCGCGGTGGGCCACCGCCCCTGGTCCACCGCCTTCGCCCACGCCTCGCTCACGAGCACCTCCGGGCTCTCGAGCTCGTAGAGCGCGTGGAACCGCGGCGTCCCTTCCACCACGATCGTCCGGCGCTCGCCGCCGATGATCATCGTCAGCGGCTGCACCTCGAACCGGGCGGCCGAGACGACGCCCGGCACCTTCGTGATGATCGGGACGTGCTCGGTGTCGTATACCTCGTGGAAGATCGGCGCGTGCTCGGGCGCCACGTCCATCGCCGCGGAGAACAGGTACGGGGTCGTCAACGCCATGTCGGCCTCCTGGTGTTCGGGGGGTGAGCGGCCAGCCGCGGCCGTCAGCGCGCGGCGGCTCCGTGCAGCCTGGTGGTGATCTCGGCGAGGAGCTGGGCCGCGCCCGCCTGTCCGGGGTCCAGCGCGAGCGCGCGCTCGAGGGCGGCGATCGCGGCCGGCCCATCGCCCACGCCGAGCAGGGCCAGGCCGAGATCGGCGTGGGCGGGCGCCAGCGCCGGGTCGCGCCCGACCGCGGTGCGGAGCGCGGCCACGGCGTCCGCGGGGCGGTTCGCGGCGAGCCACGCGCGCCCCAGCCGGTGATGGAGCCCCGCCACTCCCGGCTGGAGGGCGATCGCCTGCTCGAGAAGCGCGGCCGCCTCCGCCCCGCGCCCCTGCTGGAGCCGGGCGCCGGCGAGGGCGTCGAGGATCGACGCATCGCGCGGCCGGACCTCGCGAGCCGCCTGCCGGTGCTCGATCGCCTCGTCCAGCCGCCCGGCCTGCTCCAGGAGGGTCGCGAGCAGCACCCGGGAGTCGGCGCTCTCCGGCGCCAGGCGCACCGCGACGGCGGCGGCGGCGAGGGCGGGGGCGGTTCGCGCCTGCGCCCGGTAGGCCTGCGCGAGCAGGTGGTGCGCGGCCGCCAGCGCCGGCTCCCGGCGCGTCGCCTCCTCCAGCAGCTGGACGGCGGGGCCGGTCAGGCCGGCATCGATCTGGATCCGGGCCAGCGCGAGCCGCGAGGCGGTGTGCCCGGGATCGAGCGCGAGGGCACGCTCGAAGTGCGCGGCGGCGGCCGGCGGCATCCCCTTGGCGACGAGCGCCACGCCGAGGTCGTGGTGCGCCTCGACGCTGTCGAGCCTGGTGGCGAGCCGCCCGGCGAGCGCCGGCCACGGGTTCCGCCGGAAGCTGCGGGCCGCCTGGAAGTTCTGGTGGGACGTGTCCCGGTGCATGCTTCGCGGCGCCGAGAACTCCAGCGGCAGTTGGTCGTCCGTGTTGACGTCGGCCCCGACGGCGTAGCGCCCGGCATCCGTCTCGTCCAGGACGAAGTCGGCGAGGAACGCCAGGGGCGACCGGACGCCGATCAGCGCCAGATCGGCGCGAAGCCCGGGCGACGCCGCCCAGGCGGCCTCCACGCGATCCAGGTCGATCGGGCGCGGCTCGGCGCGGGCGAGCAGGAGGAAGTCCGCCATCTGGGCGTTCCAGATGGAGGTGGCCGGGAAGGCCGTGCGCAGGGTCTTCACGACCATCTTCAGGTCGGCCGGCGGCACCGTGTAGCCGTCGATCCACTGCACGAGCACGCCGTCCGGGTTCAGCCGCTCGCGGGCCAGCGCATAGAGCTCCTCGGTGAAGAGCGCCGCGACGCCACCGATCCACGGGTTCGACGGCTCGGAGATGATCACGTCCCAGCGCCGGTCGCTGGCCAGCAGGACGTTGCGGGCGTCGCCCACGACGAGGCGCACGCGGGGGTCGCGGAGCACGTGGCGGTTCTCGGCGGCGAAGAACTCCGAGGCCTCGACCATGGCCGGCTCGATCTCCACGACGTCGATCCGCTCCACCGGATGCCGGGCGACCGCGGCCGCGGTGACACCGCTCCCGAGCCCGACGACGAGCACGCTCCGGGCGGCGGGATGCACGAGGAGGGGCAGGTGCCCGAGCATGAGCTGGGTCCGCATGTCGACGCCGTTGCTCGCGTCCGTCTTGCCGTTGACGCGGAGGAAGACGAGCGGCCCCTCGCGGTGGACGCTCACGGTGGCCGTCAGGCCGTCGCGGTAGTAGAGCACCTGGCTGTTCGGGAAGGCATCGGCGAGGGCCACGCGTCCAGCGTACCGCTGGTACTGGCGCGCGTAGACGGCCGGGCCGCTGGCCATGACGGCCGGATTCCAGCCGGGCAGCCAGACCATCCCGGCCAGCATGGCGGCGGCGAGCCCGAGGCCCGCCAGCCGCGGCCAGCCGGCGCGGAGGCCGCCGGCGACGAGCGCGGCGCCCACGAGCAGGTTGACGGTCACCCCGGTCTTGACGGTGCCGTGGGCGCCGACGTGCGGCACGAGGACGAAGCCCGCGATGACCACGCCGACGATCGCGCCCAGCGTGTTCACCGCGTAGAGCCGTCCGACGTCACCGCCCACGCGGGCGAGGTCGCGCGCCGCCACCTGCACCGCGCACGGGAACGACGCGCCGATCAGCAGGGTCGGCACGACCATGGCCGCGGTGGCGAGGCCGACCTGCACCAGCAGCACGAACCCCGGTGACAGCGAGATGGCGAGCAGGCGCAGCACGAGATCGGGCAGGTGCTCGAAGGTGGGGAGGACGGCGAGGGCGGCGCCGCCGATGCCGAGCTGCACGAGGCCGAAGGCCCCCGGCCCGATCCGCCGCCCGCCGAGGAGGCGCGAGAAGACGGCGCTGCCGAGGGCGATGCCGAGGAGAAAGGCGACGAGCATCGCGGTGAAGGCGTAGGTCGACGAGCCCAGGACGAGCGCGAGCGCCCGCGTCCAGGCGACCTCGTAGATCATCGACGCGGCGCCCGACAGCGCCAGCCCGAGGGCGACGGCGGCGACGACGGGGCGCGCGTGCCCCGCCCCCGCCTCGGGGTAGGGCAAGAGAGGCTGGCGCGCGGGGGCCACGCCGGCGCCGGCCGCGACACGGTGGTCGACGACGAGGATGGCGGCGCCCACGGCCACGCTCAGCGCGGCCGCCAGCGCGAGCGTGGCCTGCATCCCGAGCGCGGGCAGCAGCAGGTAGCCGGCGCTCGCCGTGCCGACCACGGCCCCCAGCGTGTTGAGCGCGTAGAGCAGCCCGACCCGGCGGCCGAGGGTCGCGTCCTCGGTGACGAAGAACCGGCTGAGGATCGGCAGCGTGGCCCCCATGAGCGTCGTCGGCGGAAGCAGGAGCAGCAGGACGAGGACGAACTGCACGAGCGCGAACGGGAGAAAGCCGAGGTCGAGGCCGCGGGCCAGCCCGAGGTAGACGCGCTCGACGAACCGGAGCAGCGTCGGGACGAGCAGGCAGAAGACGCCGATGCCGATCTCGAGGACCCCGTAGAGGCGCAGCGGGCGCGGGTGGCGATCGGCGATCCGCCCGAAGGCCCAGGCGCCCAGCCCCAGCCCCGCCATGAAGGCGGCGAGCACGGTCGTGACGGCGAAGACGGTGTGCCCGAAGACCAGGCCGAGCATGCGGATCCACAGCACCTCGTAGATCAGCCCGGTGGCGCCGGAGAGGAAGAAGCCGGTGACGACCGCGACGACCACGACCCGGGAGGCGGTCACGACAGGATCATGCCACGACGGCCTCCCGATTCCGCACGATCATCCGTCAAGGACGGCGACGGCCCGGATGGACGGCTCTAGCGGCAGAGGGGACCGACGGCGACGAAGACGATGTCGGGCATGTCCTTGCCGCGCAGTCCCGGGTTCTCCTCGACGTAGCGCTCCAC
>JAICGY010000204.1 GCA_025922915.1 Candidatus Methylomirabilota bacterium
CCCTCGGCCACCAGGTACAGGTAGAGCTCCTGGCCGAGCGGATAGGAATCGTCCAGGCCGCGGGCGGTGAGCTGCGGGTTGAGGCGCCCCAGCGCCTCGTGCACGAACCCGCCTTCCTGCCGCTCCACGTGCTCCAGGAGCAGGGCGTAGCCCTCGGCGAGCTCGGTGTGGGGTCCTTCCCCCGTATCGCGGATCGGCACGCTCAGCAGGTGCGGCGCGCGGCGCAGGTTCTCGCGGACGGCGTCGGCGAACCCGGTGCCGCGCTCCCGCATCGCGATCCAGCCGCGGCGGGCCTCGATCCACCACCGGGCCGTCTCGGTCGCCAGCCGCTCCAGCCGCTCCTCGCGCTCCTTGCGGACCTCCGGCGACTCGACCGCGACCTTGTCGCCGCTCACCCGGATCTCGACGACGATGGAGCCCGAGGCGCCGCTGCTGACCGGCCCCGCGCCGGTGTGCGCGACCGGCACCCCGGGGCGGGGGGCGCCACCGGTTGCCGGCGCCCCGACGGGGGCCCCCGCCGGCGCCCCAGACGCCGCGGCCGGTGGCACGAGGACTCCGGGACCGACGACCGAGACCCCGGGACCGCCCGGCGCCGAGCTCGCGGGACCCGAGGCGGCGGCCGGCTGCGGCCCGGCGTCGGCGGGAGCGGCCGTCATGCCGGGGGCCCAGACCGCGTCCACGCCCGTGGCCCCGGCGTCCGGCGCTCTTCCCCGGGCGGCGCCCCGACGCCGCGCGCGAGGGGCCCCGGGTCTCGCCTCGCCATCGCGGCCCAGCTTGCCGCGCAGCGTGGCGAGGGCGAGGGGGCGGCCGAAGTTGCGGGTGATCGTGTCCTCCAGGGACGCGCAGCGATCGTCGTCGAGAACGTTCCAGCCCTGCACGAGGGTGGCGAGGTCGGCGAAGGGGCGGACACGGCCGGGCAGCGCTGCCGTCTCCGTCTCCAGATCCTCGGGCACGCGCTCGGCGAGGGCGGCGCGGAGCTCGGCGGCCTGCGCCTGGCACTCCACGAGCGGCGCGAACGCCTTCTCCTCCAGGTGCGAGAAGCCGGCCACGCGGTCGAGCACGCGCAGGGCCTGGGCCCGCGCCTCCTCCCAGGCCGCCACCAGGGCGCGGTGCTCCTCGGCCTGGCGAATCGAGACGAGAACCGGCTCCAGGTCGCGCAGCGAGCGCAGCGTGTCGGACTCGACGAGGACGTCCGCCGCTGCCGCCTCGCCGACGACCGCGTCGCGGAGATCGGCGAAGGCCCGGCGGGCGCCGACGAGCTCGTCGAGGAGCTCGGCCGGAGGCAGCGCCGTGCGCGCGACGGCGGACGCAGTGTCCACCGCGCGCGCCCCGAGCGCCGTGAAGTCGGCTCGAAGCCCCTCGAGCCGCCGCCCCAGCTCCTCGTGGCCGGTCGTCATCGGACCTCCACGGCGCTCGCCCCTCTCATGGACGTGAACCCTAGTATAGCCGCGCGGTCGGTCCAGACGGGTGCCGCCGGGCGATGTGCCGGTCCGGGCCCGGCGGCCAGATCTTGGTCGGGGCGGTGGGCACCGCATACACTGGTCGGCGGTCGACCTTCCGGCGGAGGTGCGCATGAGGCTGGCTCGCGTGGCGGCGCTCGGCATGGCGGTGGTCGTTCTGGCGGGAGGGCCGGCGTGGGGGGAATCGCCGACGGCCCAGCTGCGATCGCGGATCGACCAGGTGCTGCGCACGCTGGAGGATCCCGAGCTCCGGCAGGAGACCCGGGTGGCCGAGCGCCGGGCGACGATCCGGGCCATCGCGCACGAGCTCTTCGACTTCCACGAGACCGCGCAGCGCTCGCTCGCCCGCCACTGGCAGGCGAGGACGCCGGCGGAGCGCGAGGAGTTCACGGCGCTGTTCGCCGACCTCATCGAGCGCTCGTACATCGGCCGGATCGAAACGTACACGGGTGGCGAGCGCATCGTGTTCGCCGGCGACGTCGTGCAGGGCGACCGCGCGACCGTGCGCACCCGCATCCTGACCCGCCAGGGCGCCGAGATCCCCGTGGACTACCGGATGCACCGCAAGGGCGACCGCTGGCTCGCCTACGACGTCGCCATCGAGGGCGTGAGCATGGTGGCGAGCTACCGTGCGCAGTTCAACAAGATCATCCAGACGTCGTCGTACCGCGACCTCGTGGACAAGCTGCGCACCAGGCAGGCGGAGGCCGCCGAGGCGGAGCCGCCCGGCCCGCGCGCGTCCCGGCGATAGCCCCGACCGGCGCCACGCTCGAGGCGCGCCGCGCCCTCCGCTTCCGCCAGCGCCCCACGCGGCGCGTGCGCTCCGCCCGCGCCGCGGCCGCCTTCGTCGACGCCGTCGGCGTCTGCTCCACGTTCTACCGGTTCCCGGAGGGCGTGCCGTCGCTCTGGGAGGCGGTGGTCGGGCGGGCCGCCCCGCGCTGGCCCCGGCGCTCCCACCACGACGCGGGCGTGGGCCTGACCTGGCGCCTGAAGGACGACCTGCCCGCCGCCCGCCGCGTCTACTACGGCAAGCTCCTCCGCGGCCGGCCCGTGCTGGTCGCGCTTGACCTCTTCCCGGCGTTCTACGCGCTCGTGCGCGGACGGCAGCGCGCCCGCGACTACCGCGCCGAGTACCAGGCGGGCCGGCTGTCGCACACGGCGCGCCGGCTCATGGACGCGCTCGTCCGCGAGCACCCGCTCTACACGCGAGAGCTCCGCGCGGCCGCCTTCCTGCTCGAGCCCCGCCACACCCGCGAGTTCGAGCGGGCCATGGCGGAGCTGCAGCAGGGGCTCTGGGTGGTGAAGAGCGAGGAGCGCTACGAGCCGACGTTCTCCTACCGCTGGGAGCTCCTCGAGGCGTGGCTGCCCGACGCGGTCGCCGCTGGCCGGCGCCTGTCGCGCGCCGCCGCGCTCGAGCGCGTCGTCGACCGCCACCTCGCGGCGGCGGTCTACACGACGCCGCGGCGGCTCGCGCGGATCTTCGGCCTGCCGATGCCCGAGATCGCCGGTGCCGTCGCGCGGCTCGCCCGCGGCGGCCGCCTTGTCGAGACCGCCGTCGCCGGCTGGTCCGGCACCTGGCTCGTGCACCGGACCGCGCTCGGCCGGTAGCGCGGGCGGTTCTCGGGAGCGGAAGGCACGGGCGTCGCACCTCGCTGCCGCGTGCCACGCGGCGGCCTCGCTGGCCGCGTCCCGCCGCCGCCGGGCGCTGAGGGTCAGGGCGCGTCGCGGAGCGCGGCCCGGGCGGCCTCGAGGAGCCGGGCGAGCTCGAAGTCGCCGTGGGCCAGCGAGAGGTACAGCTTGGTCGACATCGGGTTGAGGAAGACGCCCCGGCGGAAGAGGCCGAGCAGGAAGGCGCGCGCGCGGCGCCGGTCGGAGCCGAACGCAGTGCGATAGTCGACCACCTCGCGATCCGTGAAGACCACGGCGGCCAGCGGCCCGTCGCCCTGCACGTGGGCCACCACGCCTGCCTCCGTCAGGGTGCGCCGCAGTCCCTCCCGGAGCCGCTCGCCGAGCGTGAACAGCCGCTCGTAGGCCCCCGGGCGGCGCAGCTCGGCAAGGGTGGCGAGGGCGGCCGCCGCCGACACGGGATTGCCGCCCAGGCTCGAGGCGAACCAGACGTAGCCCGGCTCGCCCAGCCGCGCCTCCCGCACCAGGTCGAGCACGTCCGCGCGGCCGACCACCGCGCCGATCGGGTAGCCCCCGCCGAGCGCCTTGCCGAGCACGGCGACGTCGGGCCGCACGCCGTAATAGGCCTGGGCGCCGCCGTAGGCCAGGCGGAAGCCCGTCACCGTCTCGTCGAACACGAGCAGCGCGCCCGCCGCGTCGGCCAGGCGCCGCAGCCCGGCGAGGAAGCCGGGGCGGGGAGAGGTGCAGCGGTGCAGGGGCTCCACCACGATGGCTGCCAGCGCCCGGCGGTGCCGCTCGACGATCGCCGCCGTGCGCTCGAGGTCGTTATAGGGGGCGACGAGGATCTCGGCCACCGCGTCGCGGGGGAAGCCGGCCGACGTGGGCTCGGGCTCGGGGAAGTCGCGCAGCTCGCGCGGGAAGAGGCTGACGGTGCCGACGTCGTTGGCGCCGTGATACGCGCCCTCGAACTTCAGGAGCCGGGGCCGGCCCGTGAAGGCGCGCGCGAGGCGGGTGGCGTAGGCCATGGCCTCCGTCCCCGAGGCGCAGAAGCGGACGCGCTCGGCGCAGGCGACGGCTCGCACCAGCTCCTCGGCCAGCTGCAGCGCGGGCTCGCTGACGGAGGCGAAGTTCGAGCCCCGCTCGATCTGCCGGCGCACGGCGGCCAGGACCGCCGCGTGGGCGTGCCCGAGCAGCACCGACCCCCAGCCCATCGTGAAGTCCACGAGCTCGCGGCCGGCGGTGTCCCAGACCCGCGCGCCCTCGCCGCGCGCGAGCACGAGCACGTCACCGGGCGGCAGATCGTACTCACCGAGGGAGCCTCCGGGAAAGACCGCGAGCGAGCGCTCGGCGTCGGTCGGCATGCGCGGCATTATACGAGTTACAAGACGCGCCCCCGGCCCGGCGGCGTTCTCCGCGATTTCCTTGTCGCAGTCAGCTGGCACGCGATTCGCTGTGTCCTCCTACCGCCATGACCAGAAAGAAGACCGGTGAGGGCGGAGGCAAGGGCAATCGACGGGCGCGCAGCCCGCAGCAGATCGCGGACGAGTCCCGGGCCCGGGGCGTGCCCGAGGAGGAGCTGCAGGGGCCGCCGGCGCGCGAGACCGTCTACCTGCACACCGACCGCGAGCGCGAGGCCGCGCAGCGTGCGCGCGAGCACACCTCGAGCAGCCCCGAGATGACCGGCGGCGACGTGGACGCCGACTGGGAGCAGGCCGATAGCATCGGCGAGGAGGCCGTCGGTGGGACGGTGTCCACGCCGGACCAGGACGTGGTCGACGAGCTCGGGGACGCGCTCGGCGTGCCGCGCGCCCCCGACGACGAGGTGCGATCCTCGGCGGAGATCCTCGACGCCCGCGATCGCGACCGGCGCGAGCAGGAGCCCTGACGTGACGACGCCGTCCCCGAACGGCAACGTGGTGCGCCTGGCCGCCCTCGGCGACCTGCACTGCGGCCGGGGATGCCAGGGCGCGTTCCAGCGGCTCTTCGCGCAGGTGTCGGAGAGCGCCGACGTGCTGGTGCTGGCCGGGGATCTCACCGACCACGGCCAGCCCGAGGAGGCCCAGCTGCTGGCGCAGGAGCTGCGGGCGTCCCTGCGGGTTCCCGTCGTCGGCGTCCTGGGCAACCACGACTACGAGGCGGGCCACGTCGAGGAGGTGCAGACGATCCTCACCGAGGGAGGCGTGCGCCTGCTCGACGGTGACGCCGTCGAGCTGCACGGGATCGGCATCGCCGGGGTGAAGGGATTCGCCGGCGGGTTCGGCGCGCGGGCGCTCCAGTCGTGGGGCGAGCGTGTGCTCAAGGCCTTCGTCCGGGAGGCGGTGGAGGAAGCGCTGAAGCTGGAGAGCGCGCTGGCCCGGTTGAGGACCGCCCAGCGGATCGTGCTGCTGCACTACGCGCCGGTGCGCGACACCGTCGACACCGAGCCGGCCGAGATCCTGCCGTTCCTCGGCTCGAGCCGCCTCGAGGAGCCCATCAACCGCTACGCCGCCACCGCGGTGCTGCACGGTCACGCCCACCACGGGCGGCCCGAAGGCCGTACCGCCTCTGGGATCCCCGTCTACAACGTCTCGCTACCGGTGCTGCGCGCCACGCTCCCGGACCGGCCCATCCGGCTCCTGGAGCTGCCGGTGCCGAGCGAGGCGACCGCCCCCGTCGCGGCCGGAGGCTGAGATGGTCACCTCGGGCGCCGCCCTCGACGCGACGGTGCGGGCCTTCTACCAGCGCGTGATGCGGCGCCTCGTGGAGGCCGCCGTGCCCTTCCTCGTCGGAGGCGCCTACGCCTTCGAGCGCTACACCGGCATCGCCCGCCACACGAAGGACTTCGACGTCTTCGTCCACCCCCGGGACGTCGAGCGGGGCCTGGCCGCGCTGTCCTCGATGGGATGCGAGACGGCCCTCCACTTCCCGCACTGGCTCGGGAAGGCCCGCTGCGGTGACGACGTGGTCGACGTCATCTTCAGCTCCGGCAACGGCGTCGCGCAGGTGGACGAGGACTGGTTCCGGCACGCCGTGGAGGACACGGTGTTCGACCTGCCGGTGCGGCTGGTGCCCGCCGAGGAGATGATCTGGTCGAAGGCCTTCGTCATGGAGCGCGAGCGCTACGACGGCGCCGACGTCGCGCACATCCTGCGGGCCTGCGCGGACGCGCTCGACTGGCCACGCCTGGTCGACCGGTTCGGCGACAACTGGCGCGTCCTGCTCCAGCACCTCGTCATGTTCGGCTTCGTCTATCCCTGCGAGCGGGCCCGCGTGCCGGCGGCCGTGATGCGGGAGCTGATGGGGCGGCTGGACTACGAGCTGACGCGGTCGCTCCCCGAGCGCGTGTGCCGCGGCACGCTGGTCTCGCGGGCGCAGTACCTGGTCGACGTCGAGCACTGGGGCTATCTCGATCCGCGCGTGGCGCCCCACGGCAACATGACGGCGGCGGAGGCGGCCCGGTGGACGGCCGAGATCGCCACTGACGGCCCGGGCCCCCTGCCGTCGGCCTCGGGCGACAACGGCAAGCCGGCCGCCGCTGCCCCCAACTCGCGCCGGGCGGCCTGATCGACTAGACTGCGGCTCCGGCCCGCGGCGCGCCGTCGGCGCCGGGAAAGGAGCAGTGAATGGCCAAGCTCGAGCGGTACTCCGCGCCCGGCGTCTTCGACCCCCCGACCTACAGCCAGGCGGTGAAGGCGACGGAGGCCAAGACCATCCTCTATATCGCGGGGCAGGTGGCCTACGACAAGGACGGGCAGCCGAGCCATCGCGGCGACTTCCGGGGGCAGGCACGGGTGGCGCTCCGCGCCATCAAGGACCTCGTCGAGGCCCAGGGCGGGACGCTGGACAGCGTCGTGAAGCTCAACACGTACGTCACCGACATCCGGTACCGGGCCGACCTCGTGCCGGTCCGCGAGGAGTTCTTCGGCCGGAAGGGCCCGGCCTCCACCCTGGTGGCGGTGCCCGCCCTGGCCCACCCGGACTGGCTCATCGAGATCGAGGCCGTCGCGATCCTCTAGCGACGACGGCCCGTCCCTGGCGGCAGCCCCCGGCCGGCCCGGGACACCGTCGGCCCCGGGCGTCGCGGGCTGCCGTCCGGTGCCGGCCGGGGGGAAGTGGTCAGACTATGCGGCGCGCCGCCGGTCCGTCTGCTTGCCGGCGGCCTCGACGGTGGAGAGCATCTGCTCGCCGATCCGCTCCATCTCGTCGTCGTCGATCTTCTTGGCGAGCTTGAACATCTCCTTCTCTTCCTCTTCGACGTGGTGCTTCACGAGCTCCTTGAGGACGGTCATCTTGGCGTGGAAGCGCTCGTCCGCGGGATCCACGCCCGGCAGCTCCTTGAGGACGAGCTTCACGACGTGGTGCTCCTCGTAGGCCTCGAGCACCATCTCCTCCGCCTTCTTCGCCTCGATCTCCCGGATGGCCGGGTAGAAGATGTCCTCCTCGATCCGCGTGTGGAGCTCGAGGTCGTGAGCGATCTGCTGCATCAGGTGCTTGCGCTCGCTCGCGCCCTCGGCCTTCAGCGCCTTCTTGAACAGCCCTTCGACCTCGCGATGCTGCTTCTTGAGAAGCTGCAGGGGATCCATGCGCCCTCCTCCGTCGACGGTTGTCGCCCGTGAGGGCAGGCGGTGCAGGGGCGGTGCCAGCAGCTTCGCCCTCGTGCGGCAGGCGCCCCGCCGCCCGCCCGCAATCACCGGCCGGTGCCGACGAGGGCTCGCA
>JAICGY010000205.1 GCA_025922915.1 Candidatus Methylomirabilota bacterium
CCCGATCGAGCAGGACCTGGGCGACCAGCGGTTGAAGCCGCCTGGCTTCCGCGACCCCCAGGGGCGCCTGCATCCGCTCGGCACCGACCATCTCGGCCGGGATCTCCTCGCGCGCATCATCTACGGCGCGCGCCCCGCGCTGCTGGTCGCCTTCGCCGCCGTGGCGATCTCCGGCGTGCTGGGCATGATCGCCGGGCTGGTGTCGGGGTACTTCGGCGGGCGCCTCGACGACGTTCTCATGCGCCTGGGAGACATCCAGCTGGCGTTCCCCTTCATCCTGCTGGCCATCGCGGTCATCGGCGTGCTCGGCCCCAGCCTCCAGACGATCATCGTCGTCATCGGCGTGTCGAGCTGGGTCGTGTATGCGCGCATCGTCCGGGGGAGCGTGCTGTCCCTGCGCGAGCGCGAGTTCGTGCAGGCCGCGCTGGCCCTGGGCAGCGGGGACGGGCGCGTGCTGCTCCGGCACGTCCTGCCCAACGCGTTCACGCCCTGGCTGGTCGTCGCCACCCTCGACATGGCGCGGGTGATCGTCATCGAGTCGGCGCTGTCGTTCCTGGGGCTCGGGGTGCAGCCGCCCACCCCCACCTGGGGCGGCATGCTGGCCGACGGCCGCGTCTACATCTCGACGGCGTGGTGGCTGGCGACCTTCCCGGGGCTGGCCATCCTCGTCACGGTGCTCGGGATCAACCTGTTCGGCGACGGTCTCCGCGACACCCTGGACCCGCGCCTCAAGGTCTGACCCGGCCGGCCCTTCGCCGCCGCTGGACGAGGGCGGCGGCCGCCACCGGCACGCTGACCCACAGCGCGCCGCCGCCGACGCCTGCCGCCAGGGCGAGGACGAGCGCGAGCGCGCCGCCGGCGGCGGCGAACCAGAGCAGGACGCTCGTCGCCGCGCCGGCGGGCCGGCGCCACCCGGTGCGCAGCACCACGAGCGCGGCGAGGGCGCCGGCCGCGTCGAGCAGCACGTCCCAGGGACTGCCCGTGCGCGCGGGCAGGCGCGACTGGTGGGCCTCGTCCACCAGGGCCCACCCGACGGCGATGGCCAGGACGGCCACCGACACCGTCCGGATGCCCAGGGTCGTCTCGCGCCGGAGGGCGCGGAACCAGAGGACGGCCAGGACCGCGTAGACGGTGACGTGCGCGCCCTTGCGCGCGAGGCCGTGAAGCGAGTCGAGGTCGTCGGGACGGATTCCCGGCAGGAGCCAGCCGAAGAGCGGCAGCAGGATCCCGCCCGTCTCGGCCGCGCTGAACTGGGCGCTCGAGAGCCAGAGGATCACGCCCATCCAGGCGAGCGGCGGGAGCCAGCTCGCCGCGCGCCGCACCGCTTCGGGACGGCCCACCCCACCATGATACAGTTGCGCATGCTCGGCGAGATCCTGGACGATCTGCTGATCTCCGCCGTGACCGGCCCCTGCATCACCGCCACTCGCCACTTCCCCGCGCGCGCCGCCGTCACCGTCCCGTTCCCGGCCGGCCTCGACCCGCGCATCGCGGACGCGCTGCGCGCGCGGGGGATCGACGCGCTCTACAGCCACCAGGCCCTCGCCTGGGAGCGGGTCGAGAGGGGCGAGCATGTGGTCGTCGTCACGCCGACCGCCTCCGGCAAGACCCTCTGCTACAACCTGCCCGTGCTGCAGGCGCTCGTGCGCGCTCCGGAGGCGCGCGTCCTCTACCTGTTCCCCACGAAGGCGCTCGCCCAGGACCAGCTGGCCGAGCTCGAGGCGCTCGCGAAGGCCCTGCCCGAGCTGCGCATGTCGACCTACGACGGGGACACGCCCCAGGACGCCCGGCGCGCCGTCCGCGCCCGGGCCAACCTGGTGCTGACCAACCCCGACATGCTCCACTCGGGGATCCTGCCCCACCACACGAAGTGGGCGAACCTCTTCCAGAACCTGCGCTACGTCGTCGTGGACGAGCTGCACGCGTACCGCGGGGTCTTCGGCTCGCACCTCGCCAACGTGGTGCGCCGGCTCGCCCGCATCTGCGCCCACTACGGCTCGACGCCGCAGTTCATCCTGGCCTCGGCCACGATCGCCAATCCGGGCGAGCTGGCGAGCCGGATCACCGGCCAGGCCGTCGTGGAGCTGACCGAGAGCGGGGCGCCGCGCGGCGAGAAGACCTTCGTCTGCTACAACCCGCCCGTCGTGAACCGCGAGCTGGGCATCCGGGCGCCCTACCTGGGGGAGGCGGCGGCGCTCGCCCTGCGCTTCCTGCGCGAGAAGATCCCGACGATCGTCTTCGCGCAGAGCCGGCTCGCCACCGAGGTCCTGCTGACCACGATCAAGCAGGGCGTGGCCGACCGCACCGGCGACAGCTCCATCGTCCGCGGGTACCGGGGCGGCTACCTGCCGACGCGGCGGCGCGCCGTCGAGCGGGAGCTGCGGGCGGGGGACGCCCTGGGCGTCGTCTCCACCAGCGCGCTCGAGCTGGGCGTGGACATCGGGCACCTGGACGTGGCCGTCCTCGCCGGGTACCCGGGCACGATCGCCTCGCTCTGGCAGCAGGCCGGGCGCGCCGGCCGGCGCAGCGACCGCTCGGCCGCGGTCCTGGTCGCGACGAGCGCGCCGCTCGACCAGTTCATGGTGACCCACCCGGACTATCTGTTCGGCACGCCGCCCGAGCACGCCCGCATCAATCCCGACAACCCCTTCATCCTCGTGAACCACCTGAAGTGCGCGGCGTTCGAGCTGCCGATCGGCGAGGAGGAGCGGTTCGGCGCCCTCGAGGTCCGGCGCTGGCTGGCCGCGCTCGAGGACGAGGGCGTGCTGCACCGGACGGGCGGCCGCTATCACTGGGCCTCGGAGACGTACCCGGCCGACCACGTGTCGCTGCGCACGGTCACCACGGACAACTTCCTGGTCATCGACACCACCGCACGCGACGCGCGCGAGGTGAAGAAGCGGCAGATCATCGCCGAGGTGGACTGGTCGAGCGCCTTCGCGACGATCTACCCCAAGGCGATCTACCTGGTCGAGAGCGAGCCGTACGAGGTCCAGGAGCTGCACTTCCGCGAGGACGAGGAGAAGGTGGCCTACGTCAAGCGGGTCGACGTCGACTACTTCACCGACGCCATCACCGCCCGGGGCGTGTGGATCCTGCGCCGGCTGGACGGCCGCGAGGGCGAGGCCCTGCTCGCCGAGCAGGGCGAGGTGCTGGTGGCCGAGAAGGTGGTCGGGTTCAAGAAGATCAAGCTGGGCACGCTCGAGAACGTCGGGTCGGGCGAGGTCGAGCTGCCGCAGCAGGAGCGGCAGACGACCGCGGTCTGGCTCACGGTGCCGCCGGCGGTGCTGGAGCGGGTGAGCCCGTCCCGGGAGGCGCTCGTCGACGGCCTGCGCGGGGTGAGCTACCTCCTGCATCACCTGGCGCCCATCTTCCTGCTCTGCGACGTGCGCGACCTCGGCGCGTGGCTGGGCGACACCACGCCCGTCGCCGCCGGCGTGGTGGCCACCCGCGAGTCGGCCGCCCGGCGGTTCGTGCAGGCCGAGGAGTTCCGCCCGACCATCTACCTGTACGACGTCCACGCCGGCGGCATCGGGCTGGCCGAGCGTCTGTTCGAGGTGCTGCCCGACCTGCTCCGGCACGCGCGGCAGACGCTCGAGGCCTGCCCGTGCGCGGCCGGCTGCCCCTCCTGCGTGGGGCCGGTGAACGAGGTCGGTCGCCGCGCCAAGCCGATCGCCGCCCGCCTCCTCGCCCTCCTCGCCGCCTGACCCGTGGCGTCCACCCTCGACGACCTCCGGCGCGTCATCCGCCGCATCGAGGCGGCGCGCCCGCCGCGCCCGGCCCCGGAGCCCGTCGAGCGTCTCGTGGGCGGCGAGGTCGTGGAGACCGGCTCGGGGCCGCTCGTGGTCGTGCGCCGCGAGTTCGCGCTCGCCCACCGGCACGGCGGGCAGGCGCTCGAGGACGCGCTCGCCGCGCCCCTGCCGCTCCTGGCCCGGCTGGCCCGCGTCGAGGGCGCGCTGGAGGCGGCCGATCGCCTGCTCTTCCTGGACACGGAGACGACCGGCCTGGCCGGGGGGACCGGCACCTACGCCTTCCTGGTCGGCGCCGCCCACGTCGAGGGCGGCCGGCTCGTGGTGGTGCAGCACTTCATGCGCGACTTCGACGAGGAGCCTGCGCTGCTCGCCGCGCTGGAGCCGCTCCTGGCGCAGGCGGCCGGTGTGGTCACCTTCAACGGGGCCGGCTTCGACCTGCCGTTGCTCGAGACGCGCTTCGTGCTCGCCCGCCGGCGGTGGCCGGCCTCGCTCCCGCACCTGGATCTGCTCCGGCCGGCGCGCCGCGTCTGGGCCGGGTGGCTGGACGATTGCCGGCTGGCGACCCTCGAGCGCGCGGTCCTCGGCGTCGACCGCGCGGTCGACGTGCCGGGCAGCCTGATCCCGGCTCTCTACTTCGACTACCTGCGCTCCCGGCGGGCCGCGCCGCTGGCCCGCGTCTTCGCCCACAACCGGGACGACGTCCTCTCGCTGGTCGGGCTCGTCGGCTGGCTGGGGCGTGCGCTGGAGGGGCAGGCGGGCCTGCGAGGCCCCGAGCTGCTCGGGATGGGCCGGCTGTGGGAGCACGAGGACCCGGATCGTGCGGCGGCCTGCTACCGGGCGGCGCTCGCGGCGGGCCTGCCGGACCCGCTCGCGCACTGGGTGCGGCTCCGGCTCGCCCGCTGGGAGAAGCGCGCGGCGCGCTGGGAGGCCGCCTGCGCGCTGTGGGAGGCGGCGAGCGCGTACGCGCGCTTCGACCCCCGGCCCTGGGAGGAGCTGGCGAAGTTCCACGAGCACCGCTCCGGCGACCTGGCGGCGGCGCGCGCGGTCGCCGAGCGCGCCCTCGCGGAGGCGCGCTCGGCCGGCGCGGCGCTCCGGGTGCTCGACGCCCTCGCCTGCCGGGTGGCCCGCCTGGAGCGGCGCCTGACGCGGGGCCTGGCCCCGTAGGTGGCCGGCGCGCTACTCGGCGGGGAAGGTGACGACGTGCAGGACGTGGGCGTCCGGCCGCACCCGCAGGCCGGTGGCGAAGGCGGCCGACGAGGGCTGCGAGGAGTGCACGCGGTGGCCGGAGGGTAGCGCCAGGCAGTAGAGGTTCTCGGAGCCCCGGAAGTAGCGGCGGACGACGACGGCCTCGCCCGCGGGGTCGGGCACGAAGGTGACGTCGTCGGGCCGGATCATCACGCGGACCTTCTCCCCGGGCTCGCGCCCCTCGACGTTCCCGAAGACCCCGATCTCCGTCACGATGCCCTCCGTCGTGACGAGCCCGGGCAGGAAGTCGGCGGCGCCGACGAAGGCGGCGATGAACGGGGTGGCCGGCCGGTGGTAGATCGTCTCGGGGGAGCCGATCTGCTCCAGCCGCCCGTGACTCAGCACGCCGACCTCGTCGGCGATCGTGAAGGCCTCCTCCTGATCGTGCGTCACGAAGACGGCGGTGGTGCCGGTCGCCCGCAGCACCCGCTCGACCTCGTCCCGCATCTGGGACCGCAGGTCGGCGTCGAGGTTGGAGAACGGCTCGTCGAGCAGCAGGACCGCCGGGCTCGGCGCGAGCGCGCGCGCGACGGCGACCCGTTGCTGCTGGCCGCCGGAGAGCTCGTGGGGGTAGCGCCTGGCGAACCCCGACAGCTCCACCAGGGCCAGGACGTCGGCGACCCGGGCCCGCCGCTCGTCGCGGGAGCGACGGTCGAGGCCGAAGGCGACGTTGGCCTCGATCGTCAGGTGGGGAAAGAGCGCGTAGTCCTGGAAGACCACGCCGACCCCGCGCTCCTCGGGCGGGACGTCGATGCTGCCGGCCTCCGCCACGACCCGGCCGCCGATGGTGATGCGGCCCTCCTCGGGGGCCTCGAAGCCGGCGATCAGCCGGAGCGTGGTCGTCTTGCCGCAGCCGGACGGCCCCAGCAGCGCCAGGATGCGCCCGGGCTCGAGCGCCAGCGAGAGCCGGTCGACGGCCGGTGGCGCGTCGGTCCGGAACCGCTTGCTGACGCGGGTCAGCGTGAGGAGTGCCACGCGGCTATTGTACGGGCGTCAGCGGCGGGCGGCCCTCGAGCACGGCCAGACAGTTGCGGACGGCGAGCGTCGCCATGGCCACGCGGGTCTCGCCGGAGGCGCTGGCGATGTGGGGCGCCAGCACCACGTTGCGCAGCGTCAGCAGACCGGGGTGGATCGTCGGCTCCTCCTCGAACACGTCGAGCCCGGCGGCGGCGATCCAGCCCTCGGTGAGGGCGCGGACGAGCGCCGCCTCGTCGACCACGGGGCCCCGGGCGGCGTTGATCAGGATCGCCGTGGGCTTCATCATCCGGAGGGTCCGCTCGCCGACGAGGTGCCGGGTGTCCGGGCTGAGCAGCGTGTGGAGGCTGACGAAGTCCGACTGCCGCAGCAGGGTCTCGAGGTCGACCGCGGTCGCGTTCAGCTCGCGCTCCACGGTCGGGTCGGGCCGGACGGTGTCGTGATAGAGCACCCGCATGTCGAAGCCGCGGGCCCGCCGCGCCACGGCGCGCCCGATCCGGCCGAACCCGACGACCCCCAGCGTCTTGCCGTGGACGTCGTGACCCCAGAGCAGGTCCCACTTCCAGGCCGTCCACGCCCCCGATCGCGCGTAGTGGTCGGCCTCGACGACGCGGCGGGCGGCGGCCATGAGGAGCGCCCAGGCGAAGTCCGCCGTGGTCTCGGTGAGGACGTCCGGGGTGTTGGTGACGATGATGCCGCGCCGGCGGGCGGCGGCCACGTCGATGTTGTTGAAGCCGACTGCCACGTTGGCGACGGCCTTGAGGCCCGGTGAGGCGAGGACCTCGTCGTCGACGGTGGTGGTGATGTGGCAGATCAGGCCGTCCTTGCCCTTCAGGCGCCGGATCAGCTCCGCCTTCGACAGGGGGGTATCGGTCGCGTTGTAGTCGATCTCGACTCCGGCGGGGATGAGACGCATCGCGTCATCCGGCAAAGCATTCGCCACGAAAATACTTTTCGGCATCCCTGGCTCCCGTGATTTTCCGCTTGACGGCGGCCTGCGGGTCGCTATATTAGCACTCGCTCGTAGGGAGTGCTAATACCTATCGTGAGCGCGCCCGGGCGGCGGTCGAGCTGCCCCGGGGCTGATGGACAGTTAACACAACCAAGGAGGCAGGGGGACCATGAAAGTTCGTCCGCTGCACGACCGCATCCTCGTCAAGCGCGAGGAGGAGGGCGAGGAGAAGATCGGCGGGATCATCATCCCGGACTCCGCCAAGGAGAAGCCCCAACGGGGCAAGGTGGTCGCCGCCGGCAACGGCAAGATCACCGAGGACGGCAAGAAGCTCCCGCTCGACGTGAAGTCGGGGGACCGCATCCTGTTCGGCAAGTACTCCGGCAACGAGGTCAAGATCGACGGTGAGGACTACCTGATCCTCCGCGAGGAGGACGTCCTCGCCATCCTCGAGTAACCGACTCCCACTCTCGAGCTCCAAGGAGGGAAGCGATCCATGCCGAAGCAGCTGAAGTTCGACGAGGAGGCTCGCGCGAGCCTGCTCAAGGGCGTCAACATCCTGGCCTCGGCCGTGAAGGCCACCCTCGGCCCCAAGGGCCGCAACGTCGTCATCGACAAGAAGTTCGGCAGTCCCACGATCACCAAGGACGGCGTCACCGTCGCCAAGGAGATCGAGCTGAAGGACGGCTACGAGGACATGGGCGCGCAGATGCTGAAGGAGGTCGCGTCGAAGACCTCCGACATCGCGGGTGACGGGACCACGACCGCCACGGTCCTCGCCCAGGCCATCTTCCGCGAGGGTCTCCGCAACGTGACGGCCGGCGCGAACCCGATGGGTCTCAAGCGCG
>JAICGY010000206.1 GCA_025922915.1 Candidatus Methylomirabilota bacterium
ATCTCGATCGGGCACCCCTACGGCATGAGCGGCGCCCGGATGGTGGGCCACGCGCTCATCGAGGGACGCCGCCGGGGCGCGCGCTACGTCGTCTGCACGATGTGCATCGGCGGCGGCATGGGCGCAGCCGGGCTCTTCGAGGTTTCGTGAGAATGGGGGCTCCGGGCGCCCCCCATTCCCCCCGGACGCTCGCACCCGCCCCGGCAGAGCCGGGGCCGGGGCTCGTCACATCGACAGACTCCGCGGTCAGGCGAGGTGGCGGTCGGTGACGATGCGCCAGCCCGCCTCGGCGAGCGGGCGGGCGCGCTCCCCGCGCGCGCGGGCGTTGGGATCGTTGGCGGTGCCGTCGCGCACGCGGCCCATGATGCCCTGCGCGATGGCGGCCAAGCGGAAGATGGCGAAGACGATGTACCAGTCCCACTCGGGGATCGTCGCGCGCCCCACCCGCCGGCAGTAGGTCGCGACGTATTCCTCCTCGCTGGGCAGGCCGAGCGCGCGTAGATCCTTGCCGCGGAAGCCGTCCCACTCGCCGCCGACCCGGTACGGCATGCAGTTGTAGGCGAGGTCGGCGAGCGGGTGGCCGAGCGTCGAGAGCTCCCAGTCGAGCACGGCGGCCACGCGCGGCTCGGTCGGGTGCATTATGATGTTGCCCGGGCGATAGTCGCCATGCACCAGCGTCGTCGTGTCGTCGGCCGGGATGCGGGGGGGCAGCCACTCCATCAGCCGCTCCATCGACTCGATGCGCTCGGTCTCGGAGGCCCGGTACTGGGACGACCACCGGTGGATCTGCCGGGCGAAGTAGTTCCCCGGCTTGCCGAAGTCACCCAGGCCGAGCGCCCGGTAGTCGAGGGAATGCAGTCGCGCCAGCACGTCGTTCATCGAGTCGTACATCGCGCCGCGCTCGGCGGGGGTGACCCCGGGCAGGCCCGGGTCGGGGAAGACCCGCCCGTGCACGCAGTCCATCACGTAGAAGATCGTGCCGATCACCGCGTCGTCCTCGCAGAGCAGGTGCGTCCGCGGGACGGGCAGCCCGGCGCGGCCGAGGGCGGTGAGCACCCGGTACTCGCGGTCCACCGCGTGGGCCGACGGCAGGAGCTTCCCGGGGGGCTTGCGCCGCAGCACGTACTCGTGGCCGGGCACACGCAGGTAGTAGGTCGGGTTCGACTGCCCGCCGCGGAACTGCTCGACCTCGAGCGGGCCGGCGAAGCCGGGCACCCGCTCGCGGAGATAGCGCTCGAGCGCGGCGACGTCGAAGCGGTGCTGCTCGCGCACCTCCGCCGTCTGCGCGATCACGGCGTCGTCCCTGTCCGGTGCTCCGGCGCGGTCACGGTCCGATGATGCCACGTCATGGGCGTGTCCCCCTGGCCGTCGTATTGCATATCATGGATCGCTGAGATGCGGATCGCCCAGGTCGCTCCGCCGTTCGAGCCCGTGCCGCCGCGGCTCTACGGTGGGACGGAACGCGTCGTGTCGTACCTGACCGAGGAGCTGGTGCGGCGCGGCCACGACGTCACCCTCTTCGCGAGCGGCGACTCGCGCACCGGCGCACGTCTCGTGCCCGTCGTGGAGCGGGCGGTGCGCATCGACCCGTCGACGCGCGATGCCCTCGCCGCGCAGCTCGTCGCCGCGCTGGGCAAGGTCTTCAAACGCGCCCGCGAGTTCGACGTGATCCACTGCCACGTGGACTACCCGGCCTTCCCGTTCGGCTCGCTGGTGGGGACGCCGACCTTCCACACGCTGCACGGCCGGCTCGACCTCTCCTACCTCCGGCCGCTCTTCCAGGAATTCGCCGGCGAGCGGTTCGTCTCGATCAGCGACGCCCAGCGGCTCGTCGTGGCCGATCTCCGGATCCGCTGGGCGGGCACCGTGCATCACGGCCTGCCCCTGGCCCGGTATCCCTTCTCGCCGGAGGGCGGTGAGTACCTGGCCTTCCTCGGCCGGATCGCGCCGGAGAAGCAGGCCGACGTCGCCATCGCGGTCGCCCGCCGGACGGGCATGCCCCTGAAGATCGCGGCCAAGGTGGACCCGAACGATCGGGCGTACTTCGAGCGTCACGTGGCTCCGCTCCTCGACGATCCTCTGATCGAGTTCGTCGGCGAGATCGGCGACGCGGAGAAGCCCGCCTTCCTCGGCGGGGCCAAGGCCCTGCTCTTCCCCATCGACTGGCCGGAGCCGTTCGGCCTCGTGGTGATCGAGGCGCTGGCGTGCGGGACCCCGGTCATCGCGCGGCCGTGCGGCTCGGTCGGCGAGATCCTCGAGCACGGCCGGACCGGCTTTCTCGCCGACACGGTGTTCGACCTCGCCGACGCCGTCAAGCGGATCGACGAGATCGACCGGGCGGAGTGCCGGCGGGTGGTCGAGCGCCGGTTCCGCGTGGAGCGGATGGTGGACAACTACGAGGCGCTCTACCGGGAAGCCCTCGAGGAGCGACGCGCGGCGTGACCGTCCCGCAGGACGTGATCATCGGCGAGCAGTACTACATCCTGGCCTCCGAGGTCGCCGCCGACCTCCCCAAGCTCGTCCTCAAGCACGACGAGGCCTTTCTCGTCGCCGACCGCCGCGGCGACTTCCCGAACCTGCCCGGCAGCGAGTTCGGCTTCTACGTGGACGGCACGCGGTTCCTGCGCCACCTCGAGCTGCGCGTGCACGGGCACCGGCCCCTCGTGCTCAACGCCGGCGTGTCGGAGGACGGCCTGCAGGCCGCGATCGACCTGACGAACTCCGACCTGGCCCTGAACCCGCACGTGATCCTGCCCGGGCGCGCGCTGCGCATCGCCCGGCGGTTCACGCTGTACGAGAGCCAGCTCTACTGCACGCTCGTCGTCGAACCCTTCGCCCGCGAGACCCACGAGGTGCCGGTCAGCCTGCACTTCGCCGCCGACTTCGTGGACGTCTTCGAGGTGCGCGGCCACCCGCGCGAGCGCCGGGGCGCCCGGCTGCCGCCCGACGTGGCCAAGGGCGAGGTCCGCCTCGCGTATCGCGGGCTGGACGACCGGACGCGGGTGACGCTGCTCACGCTGGATCCCCCGCCGGATCGCCTCGGGCAGGATGCCGCGGAGTACCGGCTTCTGCTCGCCCCCGGCGCCCGCCACGAGATCACGCTGGTCGTCACCGCGGCCACCGAGCCGACGCCCCCCGCGCCGGCGCGGACCTTCGGCGACGCCCTCCTGCGCCGCCGGGCCGTCGTCGGCCGCGCCGCGCGCGGCGCCGCCGTCGTGCGCGCCGATCACGACCTGTTCGATCACTGGCTGGCCCGGGCCCGGCGCGACCTGCACCTGCTGCTGACGGAGACGCCCGACGGCTTCGTGCCCTACGCCGGCATCCCGTGGTACGTGGCCCCCTTCGGCCGGGACGCGCTGATCACCGCGCTCCAGGTGCTGCCCTTCGAGCCCGGCATCGCGGCGGCGACGCTGCGCTTCCTCGCGCGCCACGCCGGCCGCGTGGACGACCCGTTCACCGACCAGGAGCCGGGCAAGATCATGCACGAGCTCCGGCGCGGCGAGATGGCGGCCTGCCGCGAGATCCCGTTCATCCCGTACTACGGCAGCGTCGACGCCACGCCGCTGTTCCTCGTCCTCCTCGCCGAGTACGTGCGCTGGACGGGGGATCTGCCGCTCGCCCGGGGCCTGTGGCCGACCGCCGAGCAGGCCCTCGGCTGGATGGAGGCGAACGCGGCCGCGCACGCCGGCTACCTCGCCTATGCCCGGCGCTCGGTGCGCGGGCTCGTCAACCAGGGCTGGAAGGACGCGCACGATTCCATCATGCATGCCTCCGGCGAGCTGGCCGAGCCGCCCATCGCGCTGGCCGAGGCCCAGGGCTACCAGTACGCCGCCCTCCTGGGCGCGGCCGAGGTGGCGCAGGCGCTGGGCCTCGACGGGCCCCGGACGGCCGCGCTGCGCGAGCGCGCGCAGCGGCTGCAGCAGCGGTTCGAGGCGGACTTCTGGCTGGCCGACGAGGCCTTCTACGCGCTCGCGCTCGACCGGGCCGGGCGCCCGTGCCGCGTCATCGCCTCGAATGCCGGCCACCTCCTGTGGAGCGGCATCGTGACACCGGGCCGCGCGCAGATCGTGGCCCGGCGTCTCCTGGCCGACGACATGTTCACCGGCTGGGGGCTGCGGACCCTCTCGAGCGCCGAGCGGCTCTACAACCCGATGAGCTATCACAACGGCTCCGTCTGGCCCCACGACACCGCGATCGCCGCCGCCGGCATGCGCCGCTACGGCCAGACCGAGCCCGCGCTCGCCCTCGTGACCGCGCTCTTCGAGGCGGTGCTGCAGTTCGAGAACCTCCGCTTGCCCGAGCTCTTCTGCGGCTTCCCGCGCGTGGAGGGGTACGCGCCCACCCGCTATCCGGTGGCCTGCTCGCCGCAGGCGTGGGCGGCCGGCGTGGTGTTCCAGCTCGTCGGCGCGATCCTCGGCCTCACGCCGAACGCCGGGGAGAACCAGCTGACGCTCGCCCGCCCGCGGCTGCCCGGCTGGCTGCGCTGGATCCAGCTCCTCGACGTGCCCATCCACGCCTCGCGCCTCTCGCTCTCGGTGTCGCAGGGGCAGGAGGGCGCCGCCGTCGAGCTGCTCGGGCGCCGCGGCGACGCCGAGCTCGTCGTCCGCCGGTAGCGCGGCGCGGGCGGTCATTTGACCGGCCCGCGGGGCGGCGGTACTGTCGGCCCACGGCGCGGCCGCCGGCGCGCCGCGGAGGGAGAGCCGCATGCACGTCGGAATGGCGGCAGTGTTCCAGAATCCCGGGCAGGCGCGCACCGATCGCGAGGTCTACGTCCACGACCTGCGGCTCGCCGATCTCGCCGAGCCCCTGGGCTTCGAGTCGGTGTGGAGCGTCGAGCACCACTTCACCGACTACACGATGTGCCCCGACGTCCTGCAGTTCCTCTCCTACGTGGCGGGCCGGACCTCGCGCGTGCAGCTGGGCTCGATGGTCGTGGTGCTGCCGTGGCACGATCCGCTGCGGGTGGCCGAGCAGATCGCCATGCTCGATCACCTCTCGAACGGCCGGCTCGTCCTCGGTCTCGGCCGCGGGGCGGGCAAGGTGGAGTTCGACGGCTTCCGGCTCTCGATGGACGAGTCGCGGGCGCGCTTCGTCGAATCCGCGGAGATGATCCTGCGCGGGCTCGAGACCGGCGTGTGCGAGTACGACGGCGCGTTCGTGAAGCAGCCGCCGGTCGCCATCCGGCCGAAGCCGTTCAAGACCTTCCGGGGCCGGACGTACGCGGCGGCGGTGTCACCCGAGTCCGTGCGGATCATGGCCGAGCTCGGCGTCGGCATCCTCGTCATCCCCCAGAAGCCGTGGCCGGAGGTGGCCAAGGAGCTCGACGACTACCGCGCGACCTACCGGCAGGTGAACGGCACCGACGCCCCCGCGCCGATCTGCGCGGGCTGGACCTTCTGCGATGAGAGCGCCGACCGCGCGGAGGCGATGGCGCGGCGGTACATCGGCGGGTACTACCAGACGGTGCTGGACCACTACCAGTTCGCGGGCGACCACCTGGCGCGGACGCGCGGCTACGAGTACTACGGGAAGATGTCGGAGAAGATCGCCTCCTACGGTACCGACAAGGTGATCGACTTCTTCCTGAACCTCCAGGTCTGGGGCACCCCCGCGCAGTGCTACGAGAAGATCGTGGACGTCCGCCGCCGCGTGGGCAACGAGCACTTCGTCGGGGTCTTCTCCTACGCGGGCATGCCGTGGGACGACGCCGAGGCCAGCCTGCGCCTCTTCGCCCGCGCCGTCATGCCCGAGCTCCAGCGGCTGGGGCCGGTCGCCGCCGTGGCCCCGGCGCCCGTGCGCGCCGGCGGGCTGGACGTCGGGCTCCTCGGCTCCTGAGCGGATGGGGTACGCCGAGATCCGCTACGAGGTCGCCGACGGCGTCTGCACGCTCACGCTCGACCGGCCCGCCCGGCTCAACGCGGTGACGCCGACCATGCTGGCCGAGCTGCTCGACGCGCTGGAGCGCGCCGATGCCGACGACGCGGTGCGCGCCGTCGTCGTCACCGGGGCCGGCCGGGGCTTCTGCGCCGGCGCCGACCTCTCGGCGGGCGGCGGCACCTTCGACGCCGGCGCGCGGGGCGGGGCCGCGACGGCCGAGGAGCACCGCGACGGGGGCGGGCGGTTCACCCTGCGCCTCTTCGACCTCGCGAAGCCCGTGATCGCCGCCATCAACGGCCCCGCCGTCGGCTTCGGCATCACGATGACGCTCGCCATGGACGTGCGCCTGGCCGCGCGCGACGCGCGCATCGGCTTCGTGTTCGCGCGGCGCGGCGTCGTCCCGGAGGCGTGCAGCACCTGGTTCCTGCCGCGGCTCGTCGGCATGGCCCGCGCCGCGGAATGGGTCTACACGGGCCGGGTGTTCGATGCCGAGGAGGCGCGGGCCGGGGGGCTGGTGAGCCGGGTGCTGGCGCCGGGCGAGCTGCTGCCGGCGGCCCGCGCCCTCGCCCGGGAGATCGCCGACAACACGTCGGCCGTCTCGGTGGCGCTCGCCCGCCAGATGATGTGGAAGCTCCTGGGCGCGGAGCACCCGATGGCGGCGCACCGCCTCGACTCGCTGGGCATGTTCTGGACCGGGCGCAGCGCCGACGCCCACGAGGGCGTGACGTCGTTCCTCGAGAAGCGGCCGCCGCGCTTCGCGGGCCGCCCGAGCGCCGACCTGCCGCCCTTCTATCCCTGGTGGCAGACGCCGCCCTTCCGGATCCCGTCGTGAGCCGCCCCGGCACCGTCGACCTGCCGTTCAACATCGACTGCCTGCGCGGCGGCTTCGTGCCCGCCAAGCGCGGCCCGAAGCCGCCGGTGGTGGAGGGCCAGTGGGTCATCGTGCGCGACCAGGAGCTCCTCGTGGTCCCCGACGGCGACGGCGTGCGCCTGCCCAGCGGCCCGCCGCCCGCCGGGCTGGAGGGGGCACGGACCGCCCCGCTGTGGCTGGGCACGCTGGGGGACGCGCCGTGCTGGGTGCTCGCCTGTGATCCGGCGGCCCCGGTGCCGGCCGGGCTGCGCGCGGAGACCCTCGTCCCGATGCGCGGCACCCGGCTGCCCGACGACCTGCTGTCGCTCGGCGGCATGGCCATGCAGGCGCTCCACTGGGAGTCGACGAGCGGTCACTGCCCGCGGTGCGGCGAGCGCACCGACCGCATCGAGGGCGAGTGGGGCAAGCGGTGCCCGCGCTGCCGCTACGAGCACTATCCCCACCTGCACCCCGCCGTGATCACGCTCGTGCGCGACCGCGACCGCTGCCTCCTCGCCCGCAAGGCGGGCTGGGCCCCCGGCCGCTACGCGCTCGTCGCCGGCTTCGTGGACAACGGCGAGTCCCTGGAGGCCACCGTCCGCCGGGAGGTGAAGGAGGAGGTCGGAATCGACGTGGGCGAGATCACCTACGTCGGCAGCCAGAACTGGCCCTTCCCCAGCCAGCTCATGATCGGCTTCGTCGCGGAGTACGCGGGCGGCGACATCACCATCGACCACGACGAGCTGGAGGACGCGCGCTGGTTCCCGTGCGACGCGCTGCCCAGCGGCCCGTCCCGCCACAGCATCGCCGGGTTCATCATCGAGCACTACGCCCGCGCCGGCCGCTGACCCGGACCGGACACCCTCAGACGGGGGCGGGCACGGGCAG
>JAICGY010000207.1 GCA_025922915.1 Candidatus Methylomirabilota bacterium
AACAGGGCCACGGCCGCTAGCCCGTTCAGGCGACGGGACGCTTGCGCCGGGTGTGCTCGGGGAGCCAGTCCTTCCGTGTCCGGTAGGCATCGAGGTCGACGACGATGGCCGGGCCCCTTCGTACCCGCCGCCGGGCTGTCTCGGCACAGCGTGAGCAGACCGTGAAGATCCAGGTGGCCCCGGCGCTCCACAGGGGAGACACCCCGTGCTCCATCCTGTCCGCGACACGCGACCGCAGCATCGCCGCGACGGTGTACGAGGTGCGAAGCCGGATGCACCGGAGGCCCCGGTGCCCGCATGTCTGCCCGGCGTCCGTGCCCAGCCCGTCGATCCGAGGTGGGTCGTCGGCGGAGTCGCAGTAGTCCATCGTCCGTCCTGCTTCCCGGTTGTCGGTGGCGACCTCAGCCGGTAGGACGTCCGGTGGACGGGCGGCATTCAAGCCGGGGAGGATCCTGGTGCCGACGTCGCGGCCGACCTCGACACCAGGACCCGTCCCCGCTCATCACTCCTGCAGTGCCTTGTTGTGCTCGATCAGCTCGGGCACGGACTTCACGGCCTCGACGACGAGCTTTTCATAGCTCTTGCCGTCCAGGAACCGGGGCGTCAGACCCATGGCGGCCAGCCTGTCCTTCACCACCGGGTCGGTCACGACCTTGCGCAGCGTGTCCTCGAGCGTCTTCCGCACGTCCTCCGGCGTCCCCGCCCGCACGGCCAGGCCGTACTCCACGACGGTCGAGAACGGGTACCCGAGCTGCTTCACGGTCTTGGCCTGCGGGAAGAACGGCACCGTCTCCGATCCCAGGTCGACCAGGAGGGTCAGCTTGCCGTCGCGCGCGGCCTGATAGGCCGGGGTCCCGGTGCCCGTCTCGCAGACGTCCACGTGCTTGCCGAGGATGGCGGTCGAGGCCTCCCCGCCGCTCTTGAACATCACGTACTTCATCTTCAGTCCTTCCTTCACCGCAATGGACTTGAGGACCTCGAGCGCCCATTGCGCCCCGCCGCTGCCCACGGAGATCGTCCCCGGATGCTTCCTGGCGTACTCGATGAATTCCTGGAACGTCTTGTACGGCTTGTCCGGGGTGGTGAACAGGACCCGCTCCTGGGGCATGTAGCTGGCGACGAAGGACAGGTCCTTGATGTCGTACGGCTCCGCGCCCTGGAAGTACGGGCTGGCCAGCGCCTCGGTCATGGGGCCCACCACCACCGTGTACCCGTCCGCCTTCTGGCCCAGGGCGTACTTCAGGCCCAGGATTCCCGACGCGCCCGGCTTGTTGGTCACGAGGACCGGCTGGCCCAGGGCTTCCTTGAACTTCTCGGCGAAGAGCCGGGCGGTGACGTCCGTCATGCCCCCCGCGCCCCACGGCACGACGAAGGTGATCGGCCGGCTGGGGTATTTCTCGGCGGCGACCGGCTGGGCCCCGCCGTGAGACCAGACCGCGACAGCCGCCAACAGCGCGATGATGCCTCTCCTCATCGTGAGCACCTCCTGTGGAGATCTCGAACATCCTCACACATCGTCGGCGGCCCGGTCCGGGACCCCGGGGGCGGCCGGCCGGGCTCTCGGAAACCAGCGCAGCGCCAGCGGGACGACGAACGCGAGCGACGCGATCGCGTACATGGTCAGGCAGATCGGCCGGAAGACGATGTCGGCCAGGTTGCCGCCGGTGATGCTGAGGGACTGGCGCAAGGAGGTCTCGATCATGGGACCGATGACCATGGCCAGGATCAAGGGCGCGGGCTGGAAGCCGACCTCGCGCAGGACGTAGCCGACGAACCCGAAGATCGCCAGCAGCAGGAGATCCAGCGGGCTCGCGTTGACGCTGTAGACCCCGACCAGACAGATCAGCACGATGGTCGGGAGCAGGATGTGTCGGGGAATCCGCAGGATGCTGACGAAGACGTTGACGAGGGGGAGATTCAGGAGGAGCAGCATCAGGTTGCCGATGTACATGCTGGCGATCACCGCCCAAAACAGATCCGCCTGCGCCCTGATCAGGTTCGGTCCGGGCGTCAGGCCGTGCAGCATCAGTGCGCCCAGCACGACCGCCATGGCCGGGGTGAAGGGGATGCCGAGGGCGAACAGCGGCACGTATGCCCCGCCGACCGCGGCGTTGTTGGCGGCCTCGGGGCCGGCGACGGCCTCGATGGCGCCGTGGCCGAATTCCTCGGGTCGCCTGGAGATCTTCTTCTCGACGATGTAGGACGTGAAGGTGGCGATGACAGGAGAAGGACCCGGCACCAGTCCGAGGAGGAATCCCAGACCCGATCCCCGGAGCATGGGCGGGACCGATCGCTTCCATTCCGTTCGGGTGGGCAGGAGCTCCTTCATGCTGACCCGGCCGACCTTCCGGGGCACCTGGCGGTCCTGGACCGTCGTGAGCACCTCGGCGATCCCGAACACGCCCATCGCCACCGGCAGGAACTCCAGCCCCTGGCCGAGCTCCGCGATCCCGTACGTGAAGCGCTCGAGCCCGGTCAGGAAGTCCACGCCTACCGTCGCCAGCGCCATCCCGACCAGGATCATGATGAGCGACTGGAGGAGCGGTCCTCCGGTCAGGCGCATGAGGAGGATCAGGCCCGCGACGCCGATGGCCAGGAACTCCGGGGGGCCGAAGCGAAGGGCGATGTCCGAGAGAAAGAGGGCGACGACGATGAGGCCCAGGATGCTGATGGTGCCCGCGATGAAGGAGCCGACGGCGGCGATGGTGAGCGCGGCGCCGCCGCGCCCCTTCTGGGTCATCTTGTAGCCGTCGATGCAGGTGACCACCGAGGCCGCTTCCCCGGGAATGTTGAGGAGAATGGAGGTGGTCGACCCGCCGTACATCGCCCCGTAGTAGATGCCGGCGAAGAGGATCATGGCGCCGGTCGGGTCCATGGTGAGCGTGAACCCGAGGAGGATGGCCATGGCGCCCAGCGGCCCCAGACCGGGCAGCACCCCCGTGATCGTTCCCAGGATGGTGCCGAGCAGCGCGTAGTACAGGTACAGAGGGGTCAAGGCGGTGGCGAAGCCGGCCCCCAGGCTCTGCGCGATGTCGAGCACGGGGCGCGCTATCTCACGATCTGGAACACGAGATGCTCGAGGGCGCCGCCGGGCAGGGCCACGCCCAGCAGCCGGGAGAAGACCACGAAGAACGTCACCGCCATGCCCAGGGCCAGGAAGAGCGAGAAGATGGGCCGGCCGGGGCTCAGCAGGACCAGCATCACGAAGGCCACGGCCGCGGTGGCCAGCAGGAACTTCAGGGGCTCCAGGATCAACGGATACACGATCGTGCTGGCGAGGATGCCGACGATGGCCAGCCGGTTTCTCCGCGCCGGCGCCGCGGTGTCCGCAGCGGGCCGGGGCCGGGATCGCCGGAGGGTGTGGACCAGATGCGCGGACGTGCACAGCACCAGCAATCCCCCGATGACCGCGGGCACGAGGCCGGGGCCGGGACGGCCCGGCGTGCCCATGCTCAGCGGAAGGGCACTCAGGAAGTAGACCAGGGCGAACGCGAGCAGGGCGACGGCGGCGGCGACCTGAAGGCGGTCGCGCGTCGCCGTCACAAGCCCATGGCGGAGACGGCGAGCCGGCGCAGCTCGCGTCGCAGCGTCTCGCGAACGGCGCGATACGCCGGGCGCTTGATCACGTTCACGAGCTCGTGCGGATCCTTGTCGAGGTCGTACAGCTCGTCGAGCTCGCCGTCGCGGCTGCGGTTCACCCAGCGGATGTACTTGTGCCGCTCCGTGCGCACCGCCTTGTAGGTCATGCCCACGAGCCAGGGGAGGGCGTTCTCGGCCCAGTACTCGACGAGCAGCGACCGCCGCCACCCGGCGGGCTTCCCGCCCAGCAGCGGCAGCAGCGAGCGCCCCTGGATCTGCGGGCCCGGCCGGCCGCCCGCCAGCTCGATCAGCGTGGGGGCGATGTCCTGGCAGATCACCAGGTGGCGGTGGCGGGAGCCCGCCCGGACCTTCCGGGGATAGCGCGCGACGAACGGCGAGCGGATGCCCTCCTCGTAGGGAAATCGCCGCTCGGGGCCGAGGCCGTGCTCGCCGAAGAAGTAGCCGTTGTCCCCCAGGAACAGGATGAACGTGTCGTCGAGCTGGCCGGTACGCTCCAGCGCGTCCAGGAGCATCCCCACGCCTTCGTCCACGGCCGCCATCATGCACGCGCGCAACCGGATCTCCTCCTGCTCGCCGGCGTGGATGGCCTCGAGCACCGCCCGCGACGGCTCGGTAGCCTTCAGCGCGAAGGCTTCCGCCCAGGCGGGCTTCTGCTTGATCACGTCCGCCGGCGCCAGCATGCTGGGCTTCTTCGGGAACACGCAGTCGCGGTAGAGATCCTGGTGGCGCTCGGCCGGCCGGTAGCCGTTCCACGCGGCGAGCTTCAGCGTGCCGTCGGCGGCCTGCTCGGCGTCGGGATGGACCGCCTTGTGGGCGAGGAAGAGCGACCACGGCTTCTCGTGCGGGCGGGTGACGAAGTCCACCGCCATCGCGTTCATGATGTCGGTGATGTACCCGCTGTGCTGGACGTAGGTTCCGTTCTCGTTCAGGCGGGGATCGTAGAGCCGGCCGTGACCGTCGTACGCCACCCAGTGGTCGTAGCCCGGGCGCGGCCGGCCGTCGTTGCCCATGTGCCACTTGCCGACGTGCGCGGTCTCGTAGCCCAGGCGCTGCAGCTCCCGGTGATAGTTCGGGAGGCGGTGGCTCGCCGCGTCGCGCGCCACGTTGTCGATGATGCCGTGCCGGCTCGCGTACTGGCCGGTCAGGATCGAGGCGCGGTTGGGCGAGCAGATCGGCGTCGTGTGGAACGCGCGGTCGAAGAGTGCGCCCTCGTGGGCGAGGCGGTCGATGTGCGGCGTCTTCATGTAGGGATGACCGCCCGCGCCGAACTCGTCGAACCGCAGGTCGTCGACCAGGACGACGAGGAAGTTGGGCTTCCGCCGGGCCGCGCGCGCGGCCATCAGGCGCGCCGCCCGGGCGCCCCGGGCTGGGGGCCGACCACGCCCAGCCCCACGCGCAGCGCTTCCGTCTCCAGGATGTCCTGGGGCAGGACGTTCGCGATGTTCACGTCGGGCCCGAACTCGCCGACCAGGAACTTCTTCATGTCCTCGACCGCGTGCAGGGTGATGCCCGTGATCCAGGGGCCGGGCAGCTCGATGAGGACCCGGGCCATGTCGAGGCCGCGGCGCAGGCCCTCGATGAGGTCCGTCTTGGGCCGGCCGCCGTCGATCAGCTCGGCGGCCTCCACGAGCACGAGCTCGGCGCCCGCCTTGAAGCAGATCTCGGCTTGCCGGACCAGCCGGCGCGCGTCGCTCTTCCCGTCCTTGGAGCCGACCTCGCCGAAGACCGCCAGGCCGCAGTCGATCGCCAGCGCGATCTGCTGATGGCGCTCGCGGTCGCCGAGCGGCACGCAGTTGTCGGAGATCTCGACCACGTCGAACCCCACGCGCCTGGCCTCCTGCAGGAAGCGCGGCAGCGCCGAGGCGCCGTAGGTGGCGAACACGTATTCCTGGAACTGCCCGCCGACGAACGGGCGGATGCGGTGCCGCTTGTACAGCCGCAGCTTGCGCCGCAGATACGCCGTGTCGTAGAGGCGCGAGGTCCCCACGGCGATCTTCGCCAGGTCGATCCAGGCGCCCGCCATCTCGACGACGTCGGCGGCATGGCGGTACGGCAGGCCGAAGTCGACCATCATCGTCAGACCGGTGCGGCGCGGCTTGTCGAGACTGCGCTCGCGCGGGAGCTCCACGAACGCGAACGGCATCGATCTCTTCCTGACCTGACCCTTCACGCCGCGCCTCCCCGGGTATCCGCGATCGATGCGATGACATACGGCCGTCGCGCCGAGCGTGTCAAGCGCAATGTGCGCCGCGCGGGCGAAGGTACCGACGCCGCCTCACGGCGGAGCCGTCGCAACGGACGCCGAGCCTCGAGGTCCACGGAGCCGCGCCTGCGGTGGGGCGGCCTGGCCGCGCCCGCAGGGCACCAGGGCCGCTTCGAGACTGGCCGGGATGATGTCGATCATGCTGTTCCCCCTTCGTCGATCGGTGGCCAGTCGTAGCCGGGAAAGTAGTCGCGCCTCACATGGGCGTCGGGCACGCCCAACCCCGAGAGCATGCTTCCCAGCGTCTCGACGAACGGCTCCGGTCCCGAGACGTAATACGTGGGTTTCGCGAGGTCGGCGGCGACGGCGCGAATCGCGGGCGGGGCGAGGCGCTCCGGAGACACCAGGTAGCGGACCACGAGCCCAGGATGCCGACCGGTCAGCCGGTCCAACTCCGCCCTGTAGGTGAAGTCCGGGGTGCGGTTCGCGTACAGCAGCGTCGCGTTGATCGGCAGGTCACGGTGATCGAGATCGAGAAGCATGGCCCGAAACGGGGTGATCCCGATGCCTCCCGCGATCAACACGTGCTCCCCACCGGGATCGCCGATCACGAAATCGCCGTCCGGCTCGCCCACGTCGACCGCCGCGCCGACCGGCAGCTGTCGGAGGGCGCGCTTGAAGCTGCTGCTCCGTTCGCGGGCGAACCGGGTGGTGAGCATGACCTGCCTCTCGAACGGCGCCGACGCGATCGTGAAGTACCGGGTGATCCCTCGATCGTCCGCGTCAGGGTGCGGGAGGCGATAGTGCAGGAACTGCCCCGCCTGCCATTCGAGCAGCGCGTCGCTCTGGAACATGAACGACATCACGTCCGCGGTTTCGGGTCGCCTGGCGACGAGGATCAGCTTCATCTCCACTCCCTGGGGCGTCGACGCACGACGCGCTCCGCCACGATGGACGCGACGCTCGGGAAGGCGGCCTGGGCCGCCTCCGGTACTGGAATCCACGCCTGGGTGGCGGCGCGGCCCGTGAAGTAGTCGAACGGCCGCGCCCCCGGGCCTCCCGGCCGTCCCACGACGATCCGCCCCACCATGCCGGCCGCCTCGTGCGGAAGGCAGAAGTAGTCGTAGACGCCCTCGACGGTCAGTGTGACCTCGAAGATGTCGCCGGGCTCGACCAGGAAGCCGGAGTCCCACGGGGCGGCCGCCTCGGGGATGCGTAGCGAATGGTTCGCATTCCTCGGGTGGTACGCCGTTGTCGTGTGCGGGTTGCCCGGTGAGGCCATGATCCAGCGGACGGTCTGCCCGGGCTCGATCCGTACGCCGATCGGATCGAACCACACCTCCTCGCCCCGCGGGCTGGAGCGCGTCTGGATCTCCACCGGGCGCGCCGCCCGGACGACGACCGGCACGGCGAAGCTGGCGAGCGCGAGCCCGCCCGCCGTGAGGAACTCGCGTCGCGTGCCCATGGCTCTCACTTGAGTGCCGCTGCCTGCTGCGGCGAGACGTACCAGATGACGACGTGGTAATGCGGCTCGGCCACGCCGGGATGACCGGCGTTGTAGTACATGTCCACGTGGTCGACCTTCTCCTTCGCCGCGGCCAGGTTGTTGAAGGCCTTGTGAGCCGAGATGTCCTTGACCGGAATCATGTAGACGGAACTGACCAGATCGCCCTGCCGGTCGTAGGCAAGGAACGGGCCCGCGGGCAGGGTCGCGGGATCGACGTACAGCGTGCCGAGGCCCGGGACGAAATCCGGAAGCGACACGAGGGTGCTGACCTTCTTGTAGTTCGAGGG
>JAICGY010000208.1 GCA_025922915.1 Candidatus Methylomirabilota bacterium
CCGCATCCGGCCGGCCGGCGTCCAGGTCTCGGTGTCGGGATCGAAGAGATCGGCATCGAGGCTGGCCGTGCTCGCCGGGTTGTTCTGGGCGGAGCCGCCCAGCGCCAGCACCTTGCCCGTCGGCAGCAGCACCGCGGTCATCTGGATGCGCGGCGCCGACATGGGCGGCAGCGCGCGCCAGGCCGGCGAGGGCTCCGACAGATCGATGATCTCGGCCGTCGCCGTCGCGGGGTTGTCGCCGCCCATGATCATGACCCGCGCCCGGTAGTTGTCGGCCGGCCGCAGGGGCAGGAGGACCGAGGACCCATAGGTTCGCTCGTCGCCGTAGATGGTGCGTGCGACGTTCGTCGTCCATGTCCGCGTGGCCGGGTTGAAGAGGTGCGAGCTGGGCTGCGCGCCCGACTGGAAGACGCGCCCGCTGGGCAGCAGGTGCAGCCACGGGTAGAGCGGGGGCGTGAACGGCGCGAAGTATTCCGGGCTCCATCCCCCGGGCACCTGGTAGATCTCCACGGCGTTGTTGGTGCCCCCGTTCTCCAGCCAGCCGGAAAAGGTCGCCGTGCGCCCGTCCGGCAGGGCCACGTTCGAGGGGTACCACCGCCCGCGCGCCATGTCCTGGACCTGGATGAATTGCTCGGTCGCGGGATCGAAGACGGTGGTCGTCCGGATGCCGCGAAACGGGTTGTACTGAAGGTTTCCACCCACGATGAGGACACGGCCGTCGGGAAGATAGGACATGCCGTTGCAGAACAGGTCCCAGGGGATGGTCTTCACGGAGAACCCGCCGGTCGCCGGGTTCCAGACGGCGGCCCGGGAGGTCGTCACGGTCGGGTCGTTCTCGGTGCCCGCCACGACCAGCACCCGGCCGGTGCGCAGCAAGCCCACGTGGATCGGATTGATGGGCACGGTCCCGGACAGCAGACGCCACTCCCCGACGGCCGCGACCTGTGCGGCTGCCGGGGTCGCCGGCAGGAGGGTCGTGGCGAGGAGCCCGAGGAGCGCGGCGACGAGCGCGAGAGGAGCGGGCCGGGCGGGGGCGCAGGTGTGATGTGGGCGCATGCGCTCCGCGTAGTCCATGTTCCGTGCCATATCGCTGGGGCGCGTTGTGGCCAGGACGTGCGCGGTGCACGGCGTTTCACGATCCGGGCAGGGCCGGGCAGAGCCGTGCTCCCGCCACCGGCCGGCGACGCCCGGAATCCCTCGTCGCCGCGGGACATCGCACCGTGGTACGGCTTCTGCAACCTTCGCCCGTTCGCATGCGAGTGTCCGTCGTCATCCCGACGTACAACCGGGCCGGCACGATCCTGGCGGCCGTGGAGAGCGCGCTCGCCCAGGGGTTCCGCGCGCTGGAGGTCGTGGTGGTGGACGACGGCTCCACCGACGACACCGCCGAGCGGCTGGCCAAGGTCCACGACGCGCGCCTGCGCTGCATCCGCGGGCGGCACGCCGGCGTCTCGGCCGCCCGGAACCAGGGGGTGCGGGAGGCCCGGGGAGAGCTGATCGCCTTCCTCGACTCGGACGACGCCTGGATGCCGCACAAGCTCGAGCACGAGGTGGCCTTCCTCGACGCGCACCCCGAGGCCGACGCCGTCTTCAGCGACCTGCAGAAGCGGGACGGGCATCGCGTGGTGCCGTCCTTCATGCGGGACACGTCGGTCTTCGCCGGGCTGATCGCCGGGCGAGCCCGCCCGGACGGGATCCTCCTCGGCCAGCGGGAGATGTTCCTCTGCCTGCTGGAGGAGGTGCCGATCAAGCCCAGCGCCCTGGTCGTCCGCCGCGCCGCCTTCCTGGAGGCCGGGGGGTTCGACGAGACGTGGTCGTCGTCCGAAGACTGGGAGTTCCTGCTGCGGTTCGCCCGGGCCCGGCGCTTCGGCTACGTCGACCGGCCGCTGGCCATGCTCACGATCTCCCCGGACTCGCTCCACCGGGTGGACCAGGCGCGCGGGGAGCACGCGATGATCCGGCTCCTGGCCCACGAGCACCGGCGGCTGCGGCGGGACATCGCGGCGCGGTCGGCGGCGCGTCGCGGCCTCGTCACGCGCGTGAAGCACCTCGGCTGGCACCACGGAGACGCCGGACGCTGGAGGGACGCCGCACGCGTCTACCTGCGCGGCTTCGGGCTGACCGGGGACCTCGGGCTGCTGGCCCGAGCGCTCGTCTCGCTCGCGACCGCGTCTCCGTCCGCGCGCGCCGCCTGATCGCCCCGGCCGCGTCCCCGGCCCGCCCGGGCTCGGAGCGGCGCCGCCCGGACAGGGGCGACCGCCGTGCCGCCGCTCAGATCAGGCGCTCGCGCAGGTGGCGGCGTATGCGGGCGGCAAGGTTGGGGCGGTGCGCGCGCAGCGCGCGGCGGCGGGCGAGTGTCGCCGCCGAGAGCGGCCGGCGGGTGGCGAGGGCCTGGCCACGGCCACGGACCGCGTCTCTCACGCCGCGGGCCCAGGCGGGCAACTGGCCGGCGCGCGCGGCGGCGAAGGCCATGAGGGCGAGGTCGCGGAGGATCGAGGCGGCGGCGGCGCCGGCGGGAAGGTTCCGCAGGGCGACCCAGACGGCGTTGCGGGTGAACGTGTAGTAGATGCGGCTCGACGGCCGCGCGCTCGTCTCCACCGAGTGCCGGACCCGCACGTCGGGGGTGTAGACGAGATCCCAGCCTCGGTCCAGCAGGCGGAAGGCGAGGTCCCAGCCCTCGTGGCCGATGAAGAGGGGCGGCCAGTAGCCGCCCACCTCGAGGAACGCCTGCCGCCGGCACGCGGACGCCCCTTCCAGCACGTAGTCGGTGAGGAACTCCCGTGCGCCCCAGACCTCCGGGTCCCGCGGATGGCACCAGTCCCGGCGGCTGAGCCGGCCGTCCGGCCCCACGATCGCGAAGTTCACCACGGCCGCGCGGGGGTGCCGGGCGAAGACGTCCTGGACGCGCTCGACGGCGTCGGCATCCGAGAGGAGCACGTCGTTGTCGATGGTGACGACGACGTCGCCCTTGGCGGTGGCGATCCCCGCGTTGCGGGCCGCCGCGGCGATGTTCTCCTGCAGGCAGAGGAGGCGGACGTCGGGGAACTCCGCGCGCACCATCTCGACGCTGCCGTCGCTCGACGCGTTGTCGACGGCCAGGATCTCGGTCGTGCCGCGCTGCGCCCGCGCGGACTGCAGCGCCCGGCGCAGGGCGTCGCGCCGCTGGTAGTTCAGCACCGCGATCGTGACCGCGACGCTCAGTTCGGCACCTGCCGCCGCACCCAGGGGCCGAGCGCGTTGGCCACCGGCAGCGGCAACCGCTTCCAGGCGGCCACGAGCGCCGGGAACCGCCCGGCGTCGCGGTCGACGGGGGGCGCGGCACCGGGCACGACGTCGACGAAGAGCCATGGAAGCGGGTGGGGCCGGCCGCCCCACTGGCGCTTGAACTCGAACGTCCCGGCCGAGCGGAAGGAGCGGCCGAGGTCGAGCGTGCGGTAGCCCTCGCGACAGCCGCGGCGGATGACCTCCCAGTAGAGGACGAAGTTCGGGCAGAGGGCGAACGCCTCCCGCCGCGACGAGACCCAGGGCACCATGATCGTGTCGCGGAAGAAGAGGCAGACGGCGGCTCCCACGACGCCGCCCGCGGCGTCCCGGACGAGGAGCACGCGGGCCGTGTCGGGGAGCTCGTCGAGCATCGCGCGGAAGAACGCCCGGCTGTGCACGGGCGAGCCGAGATCGCGCATGTTGGCCGCGAACACCGCGTAGAAGTCGTCCAGGCCCTCGGCGCCCACCCACGTCACCGTCAGCCCCTGCTTCTCGCCCTTCCGCACCCGGTTGCGCCGCTCGGAGGACAGGCCCCGCCAGACGTCGGCCTCGCTCGTCAGGGACAGCAGCATCGTCACCCGGCCCTCCGCGGGCCGCCACGGCAGCGGCTCCTCGTACAGCTGGCGGAGGCCGAGCGTCTGGGCGCCGTGCTCGCGGGCCAGCCGCTGGGCCTCGCCGACCAGGGCGGCCTCGGCCCCGCGGCCCGGCTCGACCAGCACGCCCCCGTAGTCCAGGAAGGGCATCGACACGAGGCGCCGCCCGAAGAGCCGGCTGCGCACCAGCACGAGCGGGAGCACGCCCACCGGCTCGCCGCCGTCCTCGGCCACCAGGTGGAAGGCCTCGTGGCGGTACGCGGCGCGGACGATGCGGCCCCAGGCGCCCAGGTGGGCGACGGTTCCGCGTGGATGTCGCTCGACGAAACGGTCCCAGGCCTTGTCGGCCTCCTCGACGCGCGTCACGGTGATCATCGCCCACTGGTGGGGCAAGGCGGGTGCCACTCCCGGCGGCGCTCGATTCGGCCCGCGCTCCGCACGAGCACGCGCGGCGGCCACCGGCCGGCGGCAGCCATTTCGGCAGATCACCGCGAGCGCTGCACACTCCGTTTCTTCCGCCGCAGCGCGTCGCGCCCCTGACGGCCACTCTGTGTCAGGTCTTTGACATCCCGTCACAGCCCTCTCGAACGTAGAAGCTGCAACACCTTTCGCCGACACGGGATACGGAGAGTGCCATGTCTGGCGCATCCCTTGCCCTGCGCGGCCGGTGTGGGAACTCGGTTTCAGTATCCTTGTAAGCCTTACCAACTCACGCAGGGGGTGCGCATGCGGCGGTGGATCACGGGGTGGCTCGGAATGGCGCTGGCTGCGCTGATGATGGTGCCCGGGGCGTCTGCCCAGACCACTCTGATAGGTGGCGGTCTCACGGCCCTGCCGACGACCAAGATCGGCCCGGACCTGGTCAGGAACGGCGGATTCGAGACGCTCAGCGGCGGCCTGCCGGCGTCGTGGTCGGGCGGCTCCGGCTGGGGCATGGATCAGCTCGTCAAGCACTCGGGAACGTACAGCTATCGGCGCGGCACGGGCGCCGCCACCGCGTCCCAGGCGGTCCAGCTCAGGGCGGGCATCTACAAGCTCACGGGCTGGGTCAAGACCGACGGCCTCGGCAGCGGCACCACGAGCGGCGTACGGCTGCAATTCGACCTTCGGCCCACCGTCAACAGCTGGACGACGACGGCGGTGATCTCCGGCACGCGCGACTGGACGCGCTTCGAGCTGCCGAATCTCGTGGTGACCCAGGACATGACGGTGGGCGTCAAGCTGGAGAGCTACGGGAACCCGGGCGGGACGGCCTGGTTCGACGACGTCCGATTGGAGGAGCAGCTCGCCCATCCCGTCGACGCCTTCCTGCTCTACCCGAACTTCCGCGGGATGCTCTTCGACGACGGGCCGTCCACGCTGAAGCTCGCGGTGGCGGTGACCCCGCCCGGCGGTGACATGGACCGTCACGAGATCCGCGTGACGCTGCGGGACGAGGCGACGAGCCAGGTCCTCGGTACCAGGACCTTCCCTGCCGCGGCCGCGCTGACGGCCGAGATCGAGGGCGGCGGCATGCAGGCCGGCCGCTCGTACCTGGCCACGGTCTCGCTGGTCGACCGCTCGAACGGCGCGACCGTCTACTCCTATCCGGCGTACCGGGTCTCCCGGGTGCCCGCCTCGGTCCGGCAGTCCATGAACGTCTCGTTCGACGCCAGGAACCGCGTGCTGCTGAAGGGCGTCCCGCGCTTCGTTCTCGGGGTCTACGACTCCGGATCGAGCTACAGCACGCTCGACTCCTTCTGGGAGAACCAGCTCTGGTCGCCCACCGGCGAGCGCCGGATGGACGGCATGAAGATCAACTTCTACCTGAACTACTGGTACGGGTCGGCGCCGGCGGACGCCATGAAGGCTTTGATGGCGAACCTCCAGAAGCGCGGCGTCATGTATCTGCAGACCGGCAACTGCTTCAACACGTTCGCCACGGGTCAGGACTTCCTGATCAATTCGTCGGACGGCTACGTCCAGGACATCGGCAGCCACGCCGGCAGCGGCGGGTACTACACGATCGACGAGTGCCTGTCGTCCCTCATCCCCAGCGCCTTCGAGCAGTACACGCGGCTGCGGCGGCTGGACCCCGACGGCATCACGTTCTCGACGAACTTCGGGAACCCGGACCTCCACCTCTGGCGCGACGCGGCGGACATCATCTCCACCGACCCGTACCCGCTGTACGGGAGCGAGCCGGCGGGCGGTTACGACCACGGGAAGGTCGCGGACTGGACGCGGCTGTCGCGCGAGGTGGTGAAGGACTCGCGGCCGATCATGACCGTGCTGCAGTTCTTCAAGTTCACGTCGCTCGGGCGCTGGCCGACGCGGCAGGAGCTGCGCAACCATGCCTACATGGCCATCACCGAGGGCGCGCGCGGGCTCTGGTGGTGGAGCCTCGGGGTGAACGCCCTGCGGGACAACTGCAGCGGCTGGTGCGCCGAGAAGATCGCGCACATGAACGACCTCAAGGCGGTCGTCAACGAGATCGCGGCCCTCGAGCCCGCGCTGCTCGCCGACGACTCGGCCGGCTCGCTCGCCGGCAACTCCAACGCGAGCGCGATCAAGACCAAGGTCAAGGTCGTCGACGGCAAGGGCTACGTCTTCGCCTACAACTCGACCAACGCCTCGACGAGCGCCACGTTCACCTGGTCCCAGGCGACCGGCGGGGTGACCGTCCACGGCGAGAACCGCACCCTGGCGTCCGGGAGCACCTTCAGTGACAGCTTCGGCCCCTACCAGGCCCACGTCTACGTGATCGCCAACGGCGGCTCGGGCAGCGGCAGCGGGTCCGGGTCCGGCGGCGACACGGGCGGCGGGACGACGTCGCCCACGGTCGGCTTCGTCAACCCGGCTGCCGGGGCGACGGTGAGCGGGACGACCACCGTGACCCTCTCCGCCTCGGGCGGGAGCGGCGGCTACACCTACCGGCTGGCCGTCGACGGCACGAACGTCTACACGGGCAGCAACGCCAGCTTCGGCTGGAACACGACGAACGTCGCGAACGGCAGCCACACGCTGACGGCGACGGCCACCGACTCCGGCGGCCGTAGCGCCAGCGCGACGCGGACGGTGACGGTGTCGAACACGAGCAGCGAGCCGCCGCCGCCGACGGGGACGCTGAAGGTGGCGATCACGGCGCCGAAGAGCGGGGCGACGGTGAGCGGGACGGCGTGGGCGACGGTGTGGGTGGAGGGCGCCAGCACGGCGTCGAAGACCTACACGCTGACGGCGGGCGGCCAGACGGTGGCGACGACGACGACGACGAGCAGCGGGCCGGTGTCGCTGCCGTGGGACACGACGAAGACGCCGAACGGGACGCAGACGCTGACGGCGAGCGTGAAGGACGGGACGAACGGCGGCAGCAGCAGCGTGAGCGTGACGGTGTCGAACGCCGGGAGCGTGCCGGCGCTGACGGCGGGGTTCACGAGTCCGGCGGCGGGGGCGACGGTGAGCGGGACGGTGGGGGTGGGGCTGACCGCCACCGGGGGCAGCGGGGGGTACACGTACACGCTGACGGTGGACGGCGGGACGCCGGTCGCGGTGAGCGGGTCGACGTACAGCTGGAACACGACGACGGTGGCCAACGGCAGTCACACGCTCGGGGTGACGGCGCGGGACTCGGCCGGCGCGACGGCGACGGCCACGCGGACGGTGACGGTGTCGAACACGAGCAGCGAG
>JAICGY010000209.1 GCA_025922915.1 Candidatus Methylomirabilota bacterium
AGATCATCGAGGCCGCCGGCCAGAAACTCAACGTCGAGGTGTACGTGATCGCCGTGCAGGATCGCGAAGAGCTCGAGGGTACCTTCTCGGCGCTGGTGGAGAACAGCGTGCAGGCGCTCATCGTGCTCCCGGACGGGATGCTCCTCGCTCACGGCCCGCTGATTCTATCCCTCGCCGCACGCACCCGGCTCCCTGCCATCTACGGCCTCAGGGAGTATGCCGAGGCCGGCGGTCTGATGGCCTACGGCCCCGATCTGTCCCACATGCACCGCCTCGGCGCGTCGTTCGTGGACAAGATCCTGAGAGGCGCCAGCCCCGGCAGCCTCCCCGTCGCCCAACCCACGGCCCTGAAGCTCGTGGTCAACCTCAAGACGGCCGAGGCGCTCGGACTGACCATCCCGCCGTCGCTGCTGAGCCGGGCGGATCCGGTCATCCGATGAACCGGGCGTGTTCCCGAGCCTGAGCCCCCCGCCTCACGGGTGCACGCGCCGGTAGAACAGCAGCTCGCGGTACCCCTGCGGCAGGTTGTCGATGTGGCCGGAGGGGACGAAGCCCAGGGCCGTGTGCATCTGGATGCCGGCCGGGTTGGCCTCCTCCGTCGAGGAGAAGATCCGCGGGCTGGGCGAGGCGCGCTCCACCTCGCGGAAGAGGGCGCGGGCGATCCCGCGCTTGCGGTGGTCGGCGTGGACGGCGACCAGGCTCACGAACGTGCACTGGAACCAGTCGGTCCGGTACGCGAGCACGCCGACGACGTGCGCCTCGACCTCGGCGACCAGGACGTGGTGTCGCTCGATGTGCGAGCGCACGAGCGGGCCGGCGCGCTCGGTGCCCACCACCATCGCCGCCAGGGTCTCGAGCGCGTCGCGGTCGGCCGACCGCGGGGCGCGGATGTCCATGACGTTCAGTCTACCGTCGCCGGAAGGAATCAGCCGGCCAGGAACGCGCGGACCTCCCGGCGCACCACGGGATCGTCGCCCAGCAGGACGGTGTAGTGGTTCGTGCCCTCGGCCACCACGAGGCGGCAGCCGGGGATCGCGGCGGCCATGGCCTCCGCCTCCTCCTGCGTCATCAGGCAGTCGTCCTCGCGGAGAAGGCCCTCCGGGGCGCGGAGCAGGAGCGTCGGGACCCGGATGCGATGATGCCAGACCCAGAGGCGCGCGCGCTGCAGGCTGGCGACCTCCTCCTCGACGGCGGCCCGCACGGCCTTCGACCGCACGCCCCCGCCCGGGACGGGCGCCAGGTCGTAGACGAAGTACCGCTCGAGATGGTCGTTCCAGCGTCCCGCGAACATCGGCAGGGCCCGCATCCGCTCCAGGAACGCCTCGCGGGAGGGAAACTCGACGCCCAGACGCGCCAGGGCCGGCGCGAGCGAGTCGAGCACCTCGGCCCGGACGTCCAGCCCTCCGTCGAGCAGGATCAGCCGCTCCACGCGGTCCGGATGGTGGACGGCGAACCGGACGGCGATGCTGGCGCCGAGCGAGTGCCCCATCAGGACGGCGCGCGAAACGCCGAAGTGGTCCAGCAAGCCGAGCAGGTCCGCGCCGTGATGGGCCAGGCTGTAGCCCGTCGCCGGCTTGTCGCTGTCGCCGCGGCCGCGCAGATCGTAGGCGATCAGGCGATGGGCGCCCGCCAGGGCCTCCGCCATGGGCTGCCAGCAGGTGTGGTTCGCGGTCAGGCCGTGGATGCCGACGACCGTGCGGCCGGGCGGGCGGCCGCCCCCCGGCCAGACGCGCACCGCCAGCGTCACCTCGTTCGCGGTCACGCGCTCCATGGCCGCCGGCTCAGTAGGTGCCGGGGCGGATCCGCTTGTACAGCTCCTTCAGGCGGTCGGCGCTGAAGTCGGGGGCCTGGCAGAGCGAGATGATCTCGCGCTCGTCGGCCTCCACCTTGGCTACCGCCTCCGGGATGCGGTCGGCGATCTCGGGGGGGATGGTCACCACCCCGTGCTGGTCGGCATGGATCAGATCGCCCGGCTTCACCCAGAGCCCGCCAACCTTCACCGGCAGCCCGAAGTCGACCATGTGGACCCACGCGTGGGAGACGGAGACGTGCGCGGCCACGAACTGGAAGCCCAGCGCGCGCACCTCGTCGAGGTCGCGCACCGACCCGTCGGTCACGACGCCGACGCAGCCGAGCGCCTTGTGGATGTTGGCCTGGACCTCGCCCCACTGGGCGCCCTGACCGCGCGGCTCGTCGAGGTCGTGGACCACGATGACCCGGGGCGCCGGGATGGACTGCACGTGGTCCCACCAGCCGTACGTGCTCGCCCGGTGGCCCTGCTGGGGCTGGGGCTCGGCCCGGATCAGCGCGGTGACCGCGTGGCCGACGAGCGGCCCGAGCTCGGGGAAGAGGGCACGGATCTCGGACGACATGAACCCCTGGTGGCGCGGGCGCACGTTGAACGTCTCGATGCCGTTGGCGACGCTGGGACTGGAGATCTTCCGGAGCGCGTCGATCACGAGAGACTCCTCGAGCCGGCCTGGCTCAGATGCTGTTCCGGCGGCGCTGCCGCAGCAGCGCACGGAGCTGCTCGATCGTGTGCCGGACCTGGCTCAGGTTGGGGTTGGCGGCGAGCGCACGCTCGAAGAACTCGAGCGCTCGCCCGGGCTGGTCGAGCCGGAGATAGATCATGCCGTAGCCGCTGAGCGCGCCCCAGTGCTCGGGGTTGCGCTTCACCACCTCGCCGCAGTCGGCGAGGGAGCGGCGGTAGTCGCCGAGCAGGTAGTGGGCCGTCGCCCGCTTGTTCCAGCCCTCGGCGAAGTCCGGGCGGCGCTCGATCACGCGCGTGAAGGTCTCCACGGCCGCCTCGAGCTTCCGCTGGCCCATCTGCTCGACCCCGGTCGCGAAGAGCGCGTCGACCTCGTCGTCCCCGGAGCGGCTCCACACCTGCCACATCGCGCCTTCCGCGAGGGCGCGCACGAGCGGGTCGGCGTCGCGCAGCGCACGCGCCAGCGGCACCGCGTCCTCCATCGCGCCGACCTCGCCCAGCACCCGGGCGGCCCAGCGGCGCTGCTCGGCATCGCCGCCCTGGAGCGCGGCGAGGGCCTGGTCACGGGCGGGACCGGCTCCTGCCGCGGGAGCCAGCGCCAGGAGCCCCACGAGCGCGACGGCGACGGCCCCGGCCGTCACGGCAGGTAGGCCTCGGTGATGGCGGTGGCCGCGAAGCCCGGCCGGGTGGCGCCGGCCGGCACGTAGACCCGGTCGCCGACGACCGCCGCCCCGATCCCGTGCCGGGCGGTGCGCATGGGCTCCTTGGCGATCCAGCGGTTGCCTCCCACCTCGTACATCTCCGTGGCGCTGAAGATGCGCAGCGGCGTCTCGCCTCCGAACACGAGGATGCGGTCGGCCAGCGCCACGGCGGCGAGGCCGCCGCGTGGGCTCGGCAGCGGCGGGGCCGTGCGCCAGCTGTCGGTGCCCGGGTCGTAGACCTCGACGTTGGCGAACTGGTCGCCCCAGAACGAGACGCGCCCCCCGAGCGCCCAGACCCGGCCCTGGAACGCGACCGCCGCCAGGTGATCGCGGGCCGTGGGCATCGCGTTGGCGACCACCCAGCGGTTGGCCGACGGGTCGTACACCTCGTGGGCGCCCGTCACCGACTCGCCGCTGCCGCCGAGGGCGTGCACGCGGCCGGCCAGCACGGCGACGGCGAGGCCGCCGCGCGGCGTCGGCATCGGTGCCCGCTCCTCCCAGCGCTCCGCGGCCGGCACCAGCTCGTACACCGTGTCGACCGCCGTCCAGCGGACGGACCCCCCGGTGTAGCCGCCGATCACGAACAGGCGATCGTCGACGACGGCGGCGGCCGCGTGGTGGAGCGACACCGGCAGCGGGGCCCGCGTCTCCCAGACGTTGGTCACGGGGTCGTACGTCTCGACGGTGGCCACCGGCTCCGCGGTCGATCCGAACCCGCCGATGACCCAGACCCGTCCGCCGAGCGCGGCCACCGCGACTTCCTGACGGGGCGCGGGCAGCGAGGCGACCTCGATCCAGCGACCGGGGGCGGTCTGGTCGACCGGCCCCGCGGAGTCGGTGGTGATGCCGAGGCAGCCGGCGCCGAGCGCGACGGCCGCGAGGGCGAGCAGGATCGTGCGCATGCGCGGGCCTATGATGCCTGACGCGTCAGGTCGAGGAAAGCCGCTTCGTCCAGGACGGCCACCCCCAGGCGGCGGGCGTCGTCGAGCTTGCTCCCGGCCGCCTCCCCGGCCACGACGTAGTCGGTCTTCCGCGAGACCGAGCCGACGACGCGACCGCCCAGCCGCTGGATGAGGTCGCGCGCGGCGTCGCGCGTCATCCCCGGCAGGCTGCCGGTGAGCACGAACGTCTTGCCGGTCAGCGGCCGGGGGCCCTCGTCCACGCCCGCCTCCGCCATCTCGACGCCCGCCCCCGCCAGCCGCGCGACGACCTCGCGGTTGGTGGCGTCGGCGAAGAACGCCACGACGGAGGCGGCGATGCGGGGGCCGATCCCGTGCACCTCGGCGAGGTCGCGCTCGCCGGCGGCGAGCAGCCGGTCCATCGTGCCGAACCGCGCGGCGAGGAGCTGGGCGACGCGCTCGCCGACCATCGGGATGCCGAGCGCGTTGAGCAGCCGCGCCAGCCCCCGGCCCTTGCTGGCCTGGATCGCCTGGACCAGGTTCTCGGCCGACTTCTGGGCGTGGCGCTCGAGCCCCGCCACCTCCTCCACGCCCAGGTCGTAGAGGTCGGGGAAGCTCTTGACCCGGCCGCGCTCCACCAGCTGCTCGATGACGGCCTCGCCGAGGTGCTCGATGTCCATGGCGCGGCGCGAGCCGAAGTGACGCAGGCGCTCCTTGAGCTGCGCCGGGCAGGCGGTGTTCGTGCAGCGCCAGTACGCCTCGCCCTCCGGCCGGAAGGCCACGCCGCCGCACGCCGGGCAGCGGTCCGGGAACTGGAACGGCTCCGCGTCGGAGGGGCGCCGGGCGGCGACGACCTGCACCACGTAGGGGATGACGTCGCCGGCGCGCTCGATCAGGACCGTGTCGCCCACGCGCACGTCCTTGCGGCGGATCTCGTCCTCGTTGTGCAGGCTGACGTTGCGGATCACCACGCCGGCCAGCTCCACCGGCGCCAGCTTGGCCACGGGCGTGAGGATCCCGGTCTTGCCGACCTGCACCTCGATGGCCTGCACGGTGGTCGTCGCCTGGCGGGCCGCGAACTTGAACGCGATCGCCCAGCGCGGGTGGTGCGTGGTGGAGCCGAGCCGGCGCTGGTGCTCGAGCGCGTCCACCTTCACGACGACGCCGTCCGCGTCGTAGCCCAGCGCGTCGCGCGCGGCCTCCAGCCGGGCGCAGTACGCGATCACCTCGTCCATCGAGGCGCACCGGGCGGTCCGGGGGTTCACCCGGAAGCCGGCGCCGCGCAGGAGCTCCACCGCCTCCCAGTGGCTGGCGACGGGGAGTCCCGGCGCCGAGGAGAGGTGGTAGAGGAAGGCGTCCAGCGGGCGGCGCGCGGTGACGGCCGGGTCCTTCTGGCGCGTCGCTCCGGCCGCGGCGTTGCGGGGGTTCGCGAACGTCGGCTCGCCCGCCTCCTCCAGCCCGCGGTTGAGCTGCGCGAACTCCGCGCGGGGCATGTAGACCTCGCCCCGGACCTCGACCTCCTCGAGCGCGGCGAGGGGGCCGCGCAGCACCATCGGGAGCGAGCGGATCGTCCGCAAGTTCGCCGTGATCTCCTCCCCGACGCGGCCGTCGCCGCGCGTCGCGCCCCGCACGAAGCGGCCGCGGGCGTAGAGCAGGGCGACGCCCAGCCCGTCGATCTTCGGCTCGCAGACGTAGGCGAAGGCGGCGCCCGGCAGGGCGCGCGCCAGCCGGGCCTCGAACTCGCGCAGGTCCGCGGGCGAGGCGGCGTTGTCGAGCGAGAGCATCGCGACGCGGTGGGCGACGGGCCGGAAGGCCTCGACCGGCTGGCCGCCCACCCGCTGGGTCGGGCTCTCCGGTGTGACCAGCTCCGGGAAGGCGGCCTCGAGCTCGCGCAGCTCCCGCACGAGGGCGTCGTACTCCGCGTCGGCGACCTCGGGCCGCGCCTCGACGTAGTAGAGGTAGTCGTGGTGGTGGATCCGCTCGCGCAGCTCCGTGAGGCGCTGCGCGGCGTCGGCGCGCTCCATGCGCGCGAGCGTACCACGCGCGTTCGCGCGGCTCACCGGCGCCGGTCGTCGCCGGCGGTGAGGCGGATGACGAGGAAGACGGGCAGGAGGCCGGCGGCGACGATCGTGAGGGCGGGCACCGCCGCCTCCGCCCACAGGGACTCCGACGTCCACTCCCAGACCTTGACGGCGAGCGTGTCGCCGCCGAACGGCCGGAGCAGGAGCGTCGCCGGCATCTCCTTCATCGTCTCCACGAAGACCAGGATCAGCGCGGTCAGGAGGCCCCGGCGCATGAGGGGCACGTGCACCCGGCGCAGGGCCGCCCCCACCCCCGCCCCGAGGGAGCGGGCGGCATCGTCCAGGCTGCGCGGGATGCGCGCCAGGCTCGCCTCGAGCGAGTGGAACGCCACGGCGAGGAAGCGCACGACGTAGGCGAAGATCAGCCCGGCGGCCGAGCCGGTGAGGAGGAGCCCGCCCGACACCCCGAGGAGCCGCTCGGCCGCGTCGGCCAGGGCGTGGTCCACGCGCGCCATCGGCAGCAGGATGCCGACGGCGATGACGGCGCCCGGCAAGGCATAGCCCATGGCGGCCAGCCGGGTCGAGACACGGACGGCGGTCGTCGGGTGAAGGCGGGCGGCGTAGACGAGGACGGCGGCCAGTCCGGCGGCGACCACGGCCGCGACGGCGGCGAAGGTCAGCGTGTTCACGAGCGCGGCCGCGAACGCGCGGCCCAGGCTCCACGTGTCGAGCGCCTCCAGCGCCCAGAGCGCCAGCTGCCCGACCGGCAGCAGGAAGGCGAGACCCAGGACACCGGCACAGAGCGCGGTCGCCCCCGCGGCGCCCCAGCCCGCGAGCGGGCGGGCGACCACGCCGGCGCCGCGACGCGTCGTCTGGGTGAAGCGCGCGCCGCCCCGCAGCGCGCGCTCGAGCGCGAGGACGAGGGCGGCGAACAGGAGCAGGAGGGCGGCGAGCTGGGTGGCGGCGAGGCGGTCGAACATGCCGAGCCACACCCGGTGGATCGCCTCGGTGAGCGTGCGGTAGCCGAAGGTCGAGACGGTGCCGAAGTCCGCCAGCGCCTCCATCAGCGCGAGGGCGACGCCCGCCACGAGCGACGGCCGCGCCATCGGTAGCACGACCTCGAACAGCGCGCGGGTCCGGGAGCGCCCCAGCGAGCGTGCGGTCTCGAGGGTCGCAGCCCCTTGCTCGCGGAACGCGGTGCGGGCGAGCAGGTAGACGTACGGGTAGAAGACCAGCGTCATGACGAGCACGACGCCGCCTCCGGAGCGCAGCGCCGGCAGTCGTACGCCCGCGCCGAGCCAGTCGCGCAGGGCGGTCTGCACCGGCCCCGGCACGTCGAAGATGCCG
>JAICGY010000210.1 GCA_025922915.1 Candidatus Methylomirabilota bacterium
CTCAAGGACAAGTACGAGGTCCACCACAAGGTGAAGATCAAGGACGCCGCCCTGGTGGCGGCGGCGGTCCTCTCCCACCGGTACATCGGCGACCGCTTCCTGCCCGACAAGGCCATCGACCTCGTCGACGAGGCGGCGGCGCGGATCCGCATGCAGATCGACTCGATGCCGCAGGAGATCGACGAGATCGAGCGCCGCATCATGCAGCTCGAGATCGAGCGGGTGTCGGTCGCCCGCGACCAGGACGATCCCGTGGCCCGCGAGCGGCTCGAGAAGATCGACGCGGAGCTGGCCGGCCTCAAGGAGAAGGCGACGGGGCTGAAGGCCCAGTGGCAGGCGGAGAAGGGCGGCATCGCACGGATCGGCAAGATCAAGGAGGACATCGAAGCGGCGCGCCAGGCGATGGCCGACGCCGAGCGCCGGGGCGACCTCAACCGCGCCGCCGAGCTGCGGTTCGGCGTCCTGCCCGGGCTGGAGAAGCAGCTCGCGGACCTCGACCGCGGACTGGCCGACCAGCAGCAGCGCGGCCGCATGCTGCGCGAGGAGGTGGACGAGGAGGACATCGCGGCCACCGTCGCCAAGTGGACGGGCATCCCCGTCACCCGGCTGCTGGAGGGCGAGGTCGAGAAGCTGGTCAAGATGGAGGAGCGCCTCGGACGCCGGGTCGTCGGCCAGGAGGAGGCGATCCGGGCCGTGTCCAACGCCGTCCGGCGCGGGCGCGCGGGCCTGAGCGACCCCAACCGCCCCATCGGCTCGTTCCTGTTCCTCGGCCCCACCGGCGTCGGCAAGACCGAGCTGGCGCGGGCGCTCGCCGAGTTCCTCTTCGACGACGAGCGGGCGATGATCCGGCTCGACATGTCGGAGTACATGGAGAAGCACACGGTGGCGCGGCTCATCGGCGCCCCGCCCGGCTACGTGGGCTTCGAGGAGGGCGGGCAGCTCACGGAGGCCGTGCGCCGGCGGCCGTACTCGGTGGTCCTGTTCGACGAGATCGAGAAGGCGCACGCCGACGTCTTCAACGTGCTCCTGCAGCTGCTGGATGACGGGCGGCTGACCGACGGCCACGGCCGCACGGTCGATTTCCGCAACACCGTCGTGATCATGACTTCCAACCTCGGGAGCCACATCTTCCGGGAGTACGAGAGCCCGGAGAAGGTGCGGCCGCTCCTGATGCAGGAGCTGCGCAACACGCTGCGGCCGGAGTTCCTGAACCGGATCGACGAGGTGGTGATCTTCACCCCCCTCGGCCGGGAGCAGCTCGCGCGGATCGTCGACATCCAGCTCGAGCACCTGCGCCGGCGCCTGGAGCCCCGGCGCATCACGCTCGAGGTCACCGAGGCCGCGCGGGCGCTGCTCGGCCGCGAGGGCTACGACCCGACGTTCGGGGCGCGGCCGCTCCGCCGGACGATCCAGCGGCTGGTCCAGGATCCCCTGGCGCTGAAGCTGCTCGAGCGCGAGTTCGCGGAGGGCGACACCGTCGTCGTCGACGCGGAGGGCGACCGGATCACCTTCCGCCGCGCCGTGACGGCCGACGTCGTGGACTGACCTCGAACCGCTCCTCGCCGTGTCACCGCGCCGGGGCCCGAGCGCCCCGGCGCGGCGAGCCAAGTGGGCGCCGGGCGCCTCCCGATTGGCTCGCTGAATCGACCCGCACCGGTGTCATCATCACAACGCGCATGCCGACCGCCCGCCGGCTCCACCCCGCCTGGGTCGTGCTCCTCGCCGTCACGCTCTGCCTGGTCGCCGGCTCCGGCCTGCGTGCCGTCTTCGGCGTCTACATCAAGCCGATGGAGGCCGAGTTCGGCTGGAGCCGGGGCGCCCTGTCCGGCGCCGCCGCGCTCTCGCTCCTTCTGCTGGGCGCCGCGGGGCCGCTCGTGGGCCGGCTGGCCGACCGCTGGGGCCCGCGGCGCGTCATCCTGGGCGCGCTCGTCCTCCTCGGCACCGGCACGGTCGCGTCCGCGTACGTGCAGGCCCTCTGGCACGTCTACGTCACCAGCGGCCTGATCATCGCGCTCGGCGCCGGCGGCCTCGCGATGACCACCGCGTCGACGGTGGCCGCGCGCTGGTTCGAGTCGCGGCGCGGCCTGGCCATCGGCATCGCGGCCGGGGGGATGTCGGCGGGCCAGCTGATCGTGATCCCGCTCGCGGCGGCGCTCACCTACTCGATCGGGTGGCGGGGGTCGTTCTTCTGGCTCGGCATCGGGCTCTTCGTGCTGGTCTTCCCCGTCGCACTGGCCCTCCTCGCCAACAATCCCGAGGACCGCGGCCTCCGCCCCTACGGCGCGACGGGGCCGGTCCAGACCGCCGCCCAGGCAGCGGCCGCCCAGGCCGCCGGCCGCGTCTCCCTCACCGAGGCCGCGCAGACGGTGCCGTTCTGGCTGCTGATGGGGACCTTCTTCGTCTGCGGCTACACCTCGAACGGCATGGTCCTCACGCATTTCATGCCGCACGCGCTGGAGCACAACTTCACGGCCATGCAGGCCTCGACCGCCCTCGGCGTCATGGGCGCCATGAACATGGTCGGCACGATCGGCTCGGGCTGGGTCTGCGACCGTTTCGGGCGGCGGGGGCCGCTGGCCACGTACTACTTCGTGCGCGGGCTGTCGCTGCTGTTCCTCCTCTACGTCTGGGACGTGCCCTCCCTCCACCTCTGGGCGGCCCTCTTCGGGCTCAACTACATCTCGACGGTGCCCCCCACGACGACACTCACCGCCAACATCTACGGCCGCTACTCCGTCGGCGAGCTGTCCGGGTGGATCTTCTTCTCCCACCAGGTCGGCGCGGCGCTCGGCGCCGCCCTCGCCGGCTGGATCTTCGAGTGGACGGGCTCGTACGCGAGCGCCTTCGTGTCGGCCGCCCTGATGGCGTTCCTGGCCGCCGGGCTGGCCCTGATGATTCGCGAGGCGCCGATCAGCGCGCGCCCGGTCGCCCCCGCCGCCTCCGCCCCCGCGACGCCCTGACCCGGGCCCCTCAGGGCCGGCGCAGCAGGCGCACGACGTTCTCGACCAGCCTGAGGCCCAGGTCCTCGCCCAGCGTGAGGATCGACTCCGGGTGGAACTGCACGGCGGCCAGCGGCAGGTCGGCGTGCTCGACCGCCATGATCACGCCGTCCTCGGTCTCCGCGGTCACGCGCAGCACGGGCGGCAGCGCGGCCGGCCGGGCGCAGAGCGAGTGATAGCGGCCGGCCAGGAACCGCGACGGCAGCCCCTCGAAGATCCGCCCGCCCCGCACGCACACCCACGACGCCTTGCCGTGCGCCGGCGTCGGCAGGACGTCGAGCGCGCCCCCGAAGTGCTCGACCATCCCCTGCAGTCCCAGGCAGACCCCGAAGACGGCAAGCCGCCGCGCAACGGCGGCGGCCAGGGTGCCGGCGACGTCGAAGTCGCGCGGGCGCCCGGGGCCGGGGGAGAGCACGAGCAGGTCCGGCTCCAGTGCGTCCAGGTCGGACGCGGGGAACCCGGCCCGCCAGGTCGTGACCTCCGCCCCCGCCTGCCGCAAGTAGTTCGCGAGCGTGTGGACGAAAGAGTCCTGATGGTCGACCAGGAGGACCCGGCCGCCCGCGGCTGGGCGCGGCCCGCGTGCCGGGCGCGCGGGCGCGGCGCCCGGACGCTCCACCGCCTCCAGGAACGCCGCCGCCTTCAGCCGCGTCTCCTCCTCCTCCGCGTCGGGATCGGAGTCCCACAGGAGCGTGGCGCCGGCACGGACACGGGCCAGGCCGTCCCGGAGGTGGACGGTCCGCAGCGTGAGGCCGGTGTTGAGCCCGCCGTCGAAGCCGACGAGCCCGACGGCACCGCCGTACCAGGCCCGCGCGCTGCGCTCGTGGTCCTCGATGAACTGCATGGCCCACGGCTTGGGCGCGCCCGTCACCGTCACCGCCCAGGCGTGGGTGAGGAAGGCGTCGAGGGCGTCGAACCCGGGCCGGAGGCGGCCCTCGACGTGGTCCACGGTGTGGATGACGCGCGAGTACATCTCGATCTGACGCCGTCCGATCACGCGCACGCTGCCCGGCACGCAGATCCGCGACTTGTCGTTGCGGTCCACGTCGGTGCACATCGTGAGTTCGGCCTCCTCCTTCGCGGACGAGAGCAGGCGGAGGATCTGCGCGGCGTCGGCGAGGGCGTCGCTCCCGCGCGCGACCGTCCCCGAGATCGGGCAGGTCTCCACGCGGTCTCCCTCCACGCGGACGTACATCTCGGGCGAGGCGCCCACCAGGTGCTCGCCCTCGCCCAGGCTGGCCAGGAACCCGTACGGCGAGGGGTTGCGCTCGCGGAGCCGCCGGAAGAGCGAGGACGGCGGGGTGGTGCAGGCCGCCTCGAAGGTCTGGCTGAGGACCACCTCGAAGAGGTCGCCGCGCGCGAAGGCCTCCCGGGCGCGCCCGACCGACTCCGCGTAGTCTCCGGGCCGGTGGTCGCCCGCCGTCGTCACGGGAGCCGCGGGCGGGCCGGGGCTCACCATCCCCCCGCGAGGCAGCCCCGCCGTGGCGCCGCCCGGGCCCTCGAACTCGTAGCGCCGGCGCTCCGCCCGCTCACGCCGGTGGTCGACCACCAGGAGTTCGTCCGGCAGGTACAGCACCAGGTCGCGCTGGTCGGGCGGGCGAGGATGACGCAGGCGGAGCGGCTCGAACTGCAGCACGAGGTCGTAGCCGAAGGCGCCGTAGAGTCCCAGGTGGGGGTCGGCCTCGCTGGCGAAGAGACCCACGATCGCCCGGAGGACCGAGAACAGCGAGGGCTGGCGGCTGCGCTGCTCCTCCTCGAAGCGGCGCCCCGCGGCCGCGACCTCGCCGGTGAGGGCGTCGCCTTCCCGTCGCGTCCACGCGACGGCCGGCAGGTCGGTCACGGCCGCGGCGACGGGACCGAGCAGCAGGGCCCCGCGCTCGTTGAGGGCCGCGATCCGGAACGCGCGGCCGGCGCCGCTGATCACCAGGGGCGGGTCGACGAAGCCGAGATCCCAGCGCGTGTAGCGGCCGGGGTACTCGTACGACGAGGCGAGCAGCAGCCCGCGACGGGTGTCGAGGGCGTCGACCAGCCCCTCGACCGCGCCCGGGACGGGCAACGTCTCCACCGTGCGGTGCACGATGATCCCGCCGCGCGTGACGTAGGTGTCCTCGGCAGCGGGGACGACGACGACGCTCATGACTGCGCCTCCTGTGGCGGAGGCCGGCACGAGGGGGGCGGCGAAGGCGCGGGAGCGCGAGCCGCCCTCTCCGAGGCGGCTCCGCTGCGACTGCAGCTAGGGTCCGGGCGTCATCCCGGCGGCCGCCTCGGCAGGCAGCCGCCACCACCAGGACGGGGTGACGGGCAAGGGCAGCATGGCGCCCACCATCATCGGAAGCCGCGGCCGTGTCAAGTGCGGGCGTGTCACGCGCGCGCCCCGAGGGCTACCGCGCGATCGCCAGGGAGCCGCGGCGCGGGTCGGCCCCGCCCCAGCGCGCGCCGTCGCGGCCCACCATGACGGCGCAGACCGCGCCCGCGCGCCACTCCCAGTCCGGCCACTCCGCCACCTCGTGGCCGAGCCCGGCGAGCGCGTCGCGCGTCTCCGGCGCCAGCCGGCGCTCGGCCTCGACCTTGTTGGGCGCGATGGCGTGGGGCCAGAACGAGTCGTGGAACGAGCGCGACGCCACGCGGGGCGCCTCGATCGCCTCCTGCAGCGGCATGCCGAACACCGTCACGTTGAGCAGCACCTGGAGCATGGCCTGCTGCTGGACGTCGCCGCCCGGCGTCCCGAACGGCATCAGCAGCCGTCCGTCCCGGAAGGCCATCGCCGGCGCGGGGGTGAGCCGCGGCCGCTTGCCCGGCGCCACGACGCTCGAATGCGCCGGATCGAGCCAGCCCTGGGAGCCGCGCGGGGACACGACGCATCCGACGCCGGCCACCACCGGCGAGTCGACGTTCGGGTCGCTCGGCGTGGCCGAGAAGCCGTTGCCGTCGGCATCGACCACCGCGACGTACGAGGTGTCGAGCGCGTCCGTGGAGCCGCCGGCCACCGGGGCCGGCTCGGGCCGCCGCCGCCCGGCGGCCCCACGCGCGTCGCCCGGCGGCGGCAGCGGGGTGGAGCGTTCCCCGATGCGCGCGCGCCGCTCGGCCGCGTACGCCTTCGAGAGCAGCCGGCCGGCGGGCACGTCGACGAACCTCGGGTCGCCGTAGAACGCCTCGCGATCGGCGAAGCAGAGCTTGATCGTCTCGAGGAGCCGGTGCAGGTACGCCGGGGAGTTGTGGCCGAGCGCCGCCAGGTCGAGCCCCTCCAGGACGTCGAGCATCTGGAGGAGCACCGGCCCCTGGCTCCAGAACCCGCATGCCGTGACCTCGAGGTCCCGGAAGGCGGTGCGCAGCGCCGGGGCGACCTCCACGGAGAACTCCGCGAGGTCGGCGGCGGTCAGCGGCCCCTCGTGCTGCCGGTGGAACTGGGCGATGCGCCTGGCCGTCTCGCCCCGGTAGAAGTCGTCGCGAGCCGCGCGCACGCCCGCCGCCCGGCTGCCGCCCGCGCGGCGCTCCGCGGCGACCATGCGCTCCAGCGTGTCGGCGAGCTCCGCCTGCACCAGCACCTCGCCCGCCCGGTACGCCCGCCCGTCGCGCAGGTAGAGGGCGGCCGAGCTGGGCCAGCGCGCGTACTTGGCCGCGTTGTTGCCCATCTGGAACGCCGAGAAGGCCGAGACCGGGAACCCGCGCCGCGCGTGCTCGATCGCCGGCGCGGCGGCATCCGCGAACGAGAGCGTGCCCCAGCGCTCGAGGGCCGTGCACCAGGCGTCCGGGCTGGCCGGCACCACCGTGCGCGCCAGTCCCGGCGGGATCTCCCCGCCGTGACGCGCCACGAACCACTCGCGCGTCGAGGCCCGCGGATACGGCCCGACGCCGGAGACCTCCCAGGTCTCCCCCGTCCGTGCCACGTGCACCAGGATCGGCGCCACCCCGGCCACGCTGACCATGTCGGGATGGACGACGCCCAGCGTGAGGCCGGCGGCCACGCCGGCGTCGATGGCGTTGCCGCCGGCGCCCAGGACACGCGCCGCCGCCTCGGCCGCGAGCGCGTGCCCCGCGGCGACGGCCCAGCGGGCGCCGATGACCTGCACGGTGGCGGTGGGGCGGTAAGCGGGCGCGCGCTGCTGGGAGGTCACGGAGTCCAGGCTCATGGTGCCGCCATCATACCGTAAGGCGTGTGCTAGGCTCGGAGCCGTGCGGGCGCCCTGGATCGGGATCACGATGTCGGTCTCCGTCGAGGCCACGCCGGAGCGCAGCCACCTCAACGCGACGTACGTCCGGGCCGTCCAGCAGGGAGGTGGGGTGCCGGTGCTCCTGCCCCCGCACCTCGGCGAGGAGGCGCTCGCGGCGCTCTGGGAGCGCATCGACGGGCTCCTCCTCACCGGGGGCGGCGACGTCGATCCCGCCCGGTTCGGGCAGGAACGCCACCCGACGGTCTACGACGTCGCCCCGCTACGTGACGACCTGGAGCTGACCGTGA
>JAICGY010000211.1 GCA_025922915.1 Candidatus Methylomirabilota bacterium
CCGCCGGCATGACGACCGCCGGCTCCTACGCGATCCCGCGCCGGCACTGGGACGTCCAGTTCGCCCACGCCACGTTCCAGCCGCCCGTGGAGGCGGCCGCCTACGTGTTCCTCGGCATCATGGGGCTCGGCGGCCTGCTGGCCGCTGTCGGGGGCGCCCTCTACGTGGGCATCACCGTGACGTCCGTCTTCTTCGGCCGGCGGATCCCGGACGAGGCCGGCCAGCTGCCGCTGGCCGCGATCCCGGCCGCCTCCGGCAAGCACACGCCGATCTCGGGCACGATGGTGCTCGTCTTCGTGTTCCTCGCCGCCTTCGTCATCTACTACTTCCTGAACTGGAAGTGGCTGGCGGCGATCTGGCTGGTCCGGTGACGGCGCCGGGCCGTCCCTCTGCGCCCGCCGCCGTGGACGGCCGCACGGCGCGCCTGCTGACCGCGTGGCTCGGCCTCGCGCTGGCCTCGCTCGTCGCCGCCGGGGTCTTCGCCATCCTGGTCGCCTTCGCGCGGACGCCGGCGGTGCGGCTGCTGGGCGAGGCGGCGAACCTCTTCCACCTGGCGCTCGTGTCCCACGTCACCTTCGCGCTCACCGTGTGGTTCGTGGCCTTCGCCGGCCTCCTGTGGGTCCATGGCGCCTGGCGCGCGGGCTACGCGCTGCACCACGGGGCGTCGTGGGCGGGCTGGTCGGTGGCAGCGGGGGGGACGGCGCTGCTCGCCGTGCCCGCGTTCACCGCCTCCGGCACGCCGTACCTGAACGACTACATCCCCGTCATCGATCACCCGCTGTTCTGGTCCGGGCTCGCCCTCTGCTTCGCCGGCGTGGCGGTCCAGGCGCTGGCGTATCTCGACGCGTGGCGCCGGGGCCGGGCGCAAAGCGACACGCTCGCGTCCTCCGCGCTCGCCGTCGCCGCGCTCGCCATGGTCCTGGCGGTGCTGACGCTCGCCGTCACCGCGGCCCGCCTCGACGGCGCGCAGCCCTACGCGCTCCGCCTGCGCGCGCTCGTCTGGGGCGCGGGGCACCTCTTCCAGTTCGTCCACACGGCCGGGATGGTGGCGGTGTGGGCGCTGGCGGCCCGCGCGCTCGGCGCGCCCGAGACCGTGCGCGGCCGCGCCGCCGTCTGGGCCCTGGCGCCCTTCGCCCTCGCCGGCGCCGCCGTCTACTTGGTCTGGTCGCCGGAGACGCTGCTGGTCAACCGCGTCGTCACCTGGGTCACCTTCCTCGGCCTCGGCGGGCCCACGCTGCCGCTGGCCCTGCTCGCCGCCGCCGCCGTCGCGCGGGCGCCGCGCCCCTGGCCGTGGGCCACCCCGCTCTTCGCCGGCACCGTGCTCTGCTTCGGCCTCTTCGGCGTGGGCGGGCTCATGGGGGTCATCGGCTTCCAGCAGGACACGCGCGTGCCCGCCCACTACCACGGCATGGTCGGCGCGGTGACGATCGCCTACATGGGCCTGACGCCCGCGCTGCTCGAGGCGACCGGCCGCCGGCCGTGGAAGCCGTGGCTCACGCGGATGCAGCCGTACCTGTACGGACTCGGCCTGCTCGGCATCATGATCGGGCTGCACTGGGCGGGCGGGCGCGGGGCACCGCGCAAGACGCTCGGGTTCTCGTGGGCCGACGCCCAGGCGCTCCTCGCCATGAACGTCATGGGGCTCGGCTCGCTGCTGGCCATCGCGGGCGGCCTCGGCTTCGTGCTCAACATCGGCATCCCGCTCGTCCGCCGCACCGCCCCCGCGCGCGTGCCCACCGCCGCGCGCCTCACGGTGCCGACGTGATCGCCGACTACGTCGAGGCGCTCAAGCTCCGCATCGGCGTCTTCATCGGCATGGCGGCCGTCCTCGGCTACGTGGCCACGCTGCGGGAGGCCCCGGCGTGGGCGGCGCTGGCCCTGCTGTTCGTCACCGTGCTCGCCGCCTCGGCCGGCAGCGGCGCCCTCAATCACTATCTCGACCGCGACCTCGACCGCCGCATGCGCCGCACGGCGCGGCGGCCGCTGGCGTGCGGCCGCATCCGGCACCCCGGTCGCGTGGTGGCGCTGGGGCTCGGGCTGATCGGCATGGCGGTGGCGGTGGCGACGTGGGCGCTCCACCCGCTGGTGGCCCTTCACGTCTTCCTGGGCGCCTTCACGTACGTGGTCGTCTACACGATCTGGCTCAAGCGCCGCTCGTGGCTGAACGTGGTGGTGGGTGGGCTGGCGGGCAGCTTCGCCGTGCTGGGGGGCGGCTCGCTCGCGCGTCCGGAGCTCTGCCTGCCGCCCGTGCTGTTCGCGGCGGTGCTGTTCTTCTGGAGCCCCACGCACTTCTGGAGCCTGGGCATCGCCTACGCGGACGAGTACGTCGGCGCCCGCATCCCGATGCTGCCGGCGGTCAAGGGGGCCGCGAGCACGGCGCGGTCGGTTCTCCTGCACACGGGGGCCCTGCTCGTCACGGCGGCGCTGCCGTTCGCGCTCGGGCTCCTCGGCGGGATCTACCTCGCGGTCACCGCCCTCGGCAGCGCCTACTTGCTCGCCCGCAACGTCCACCTGCTGGCGAGCCCCGGCGACCGCCGCCGGGCGCTCCAGAGCTTCCACGCCTCCAATCTCTGGCTGCTGCTCGTCTTCATCGGCGTCGTCGCCGACGCCCTGGCCCGGTGGCCATGACCGGCTGGCTGCGCCACCCGCTGCTCGCGCCGGTCCTGGCCCTGATCGCCCTGGGCTGGGGCGCGCTCGTGGTGGCGTTCCTCGTCGTCGGGCCGCACGCGGGCCCGTGGGCGACGACGCTGCTCACCTCCTGCTTCGGCTGGAGCCCCCTGACCCGGGGGTACCGGCTCGACACGGTGCTGCTCGTCACGCTCGAGCCGCCGCTCTTCGTCCTGGTCGTCGGGCTCTTCTTCGGCCCCGAGCTGCGCGCGTTCCTCGCGACCGCGCGCGGCCGGGTGGCCGGGGGGGCCGTCGCGGCGATGTTCGCCGTGGCCGTCGTGACGCTGCTCGCCACCGGGCGCGTCCTCGGCGGGGCGGCGCCCGCCGCCGCCACGCCGGTTCGCGAGGTGCGGCCGGTGCCGCGCGCCGCCCTGGTCGATCACCGCGGTCAGGGCTTTGCGCTCGGCGGGCCGCTCGCGCGGCCCACGGCGCTGACCTTCATCTACGCCGACTGCCACGCCTCGTGCCCGCTGCTCGTGGAGCGTCTCCGGGCGGCCGCCGCCGAGGTCGGCGACGGGGCGGCCTTCGTCGCGGTGACGCTGGCCCCCGAGCGGGACACGCCGGCGGCGCTGGCCGCCTACGCGGAGCGGTGGCAGCTGCCCGAGACGTTCCGCCTGGCGACCGGCGCGCCGGCGGTGCTGGAGGAGCTGCGGGCGGCGGTGGGCGTCCGCGCCGAGCGCCGGCCGGACGGGGAGATCGGGCACGACAACGTGATCGTGGTCCTCGACGGCCGGGGGCGGATCGCCTTCACGCTGCGCGGGCTCGCCGCCGGGGCCGACCTGCCGGCGCTGCTGCTGGCGCTCGCGGCGGAGCGGTAGGTGTTCCAGCCGGACGTGGCCCCCGGGCTCGTGCGCGAGCCGGGCCGGGTCCGCGAGCCCGTGCGACGCCGCGCGCTGCTCGCCGCGGGCGGGCTCTACCAGTGGGTCGAGGTGAGTTTGGACCGCCTGGTGTCGTCGCCGCTCAACCCGCTCTACCACACGGGGACGATCGCGGTCTTCTCGCTCGCGGTGGCGACCGTGACGGGCATCTACCTCTTCCTGTTCTACCGGGTGGGCACGGAGGCCGCGCACGCCTCGCTGGAGGCGCTCGCAGCCCACCCGCTCGGCGTCGGCAGCCTCATGCGCTCGCTCCACCGCTACTCGTCCGACGCCGCCCTGGTGGCCGCCGTCCTCCACGGCGGCAAGATGCTCCTGGGCGACCGGTTCTGGGGCGCCCGCTGGGTCGGCTGGGTCACCGGCCTCGCGCTGCTCGCGCTCGTGTGGGTGACCGGCGCCACGGGCTACTGGCTCGTGTGGGACGCGCAGGCGCTCGTGCTCTCGACGGCGACGGCGCGGCTGCTCGACGTGCTGCCGTTCTTCACGGAGCCGATCGTCCAGACGTTCGTCCGCAACGACCGCATCCAGAGCTTCCTCTTCTTCATCGTGCTGTTCGTGCACATCACGATCCCGCTCCTGATCGGCGCCGCCTACTGGCTGCACGTGATGCGCCTGGCGCGGGCCCGGTTCCTGCCACCCCGCGTTGTCCTGTGGGTGACCGGCGTCGCGCTCGTCGCCGCCAGCCTCCTGCGCCCGGCGCGGTCGGGGCCGCCGGCGGATCCCGGCCTGGTGCCGGCCACCGTGCCCACCGACCTCTTCTACTTCCCGTTCTTCCCCCTCGTGGACCTCGATCCGCGCCTCGCGCTGGCCGCGGTGGCCGGCGCCGGCGCGCTGGCGGTGGCGCTGCCCTGGCTGCTGGGCGGCCGGGCGCCGGCGCGCGCGGCGGTGGACACCCCGGCCTGCACGGGCTGCACGCGCTGCTACAAGGATTGCCCGTACGACGCGATCGTGATGGTGCCTCGCCGCGACGGCACCCGCTACAAGACGGAGGCGGTCGTGAACCCGGCGCGCTGCGTCGGGTGCGGCATCTGCGTGGGCGCCTGCGACAGCGCGGGCATCGTGCTCGGCGGCCAGCCCGTGGGCGTGCTGGCCGGCGCCGTGACGAGCCGGATCGTCGCCGCCCGGCAGGCGACCGGGCGCGGTCCCGTGCTCGTGTACGGGTGCCGGCTGCTGCCGCGCCTGGGCGGGCACGTGGACGCCCACGGCGCCCTCGCCGACGTCCCGGGCGTGGTGGTCGTCGGGCTGCCGTGCGTGGGCATGCTGCATCCCTCGATGATCGAGGGCGCGCTGGCCGCCGGCGCGGCGGGGGTGTACATCGCCGGCTGCGTGCCGGAGGACTGCCAGGCGCGCGAGGGCAGCGAGCTGCTGGCGCAGCGCCTGCTCGGCCGGCGGCTGCCGCGGCTGGGCGCCGTGCCGGCCGGGCGCGTGCGGCTCGCCTGGTACTCGCCCGTCGAGGTGCGGCGCTTCCTGCGCGACGTCGCCGCGCTCCGGGAGGCCCTCGCGTGAGCGCGCCGGTGGTGCCGATCGTGCCCTCGCGCCGCCCGGCGCCGGCCCGGATCGTCGGGTTCGCGCTGCTGCTCGCCGGCGTGTCATGGGCCCTCGGCGCCTTCGCGGCCTGGCCGCTGACGCTGGCGCCCGCGGACTCGGCGCGGCTGCGCATCTCGCTCCGCCACGTGCCGGCGTTCGTCGCGAGCGGGGAGCGCCCGAGCGCGGAGGACATCGCGCGCCTGCCCGCGCACATGCGGCCGGCCGATCCCGGCCGCCAGACCACGGGCCGGCGCGCCGACGTCGCCGTGCGGGTGGCCGTCGACGGCCAGCCGCGCCTGGACGCCCGCTACCGGCCGAGCGGCTTCCGCCGGAACGGGCCCGTCCACGCCTACGACGAGCTCGCGCTGCCTCCGGGCGCGCGCCACATCGCCGTCGCGCTGGTGGACCTCGCCCACGGGACGACGACGGCGGAGTGGGCGGGGGTGGTGCGGGTGGCGGCCGGCACGGCGCCGCTTCTCGAGTATCGCGACGGCGACGGCTGGCAGATACTGATACGGGAGGAGAGGGCGCCCGGGCGCCAGGGGAGGCTGCCATGAGGGAGAGAGGGGCCGAGGCCGAGACTGCCGGAACCGTGTGCCCGCTGCTGTTCCCCACGCGAGCGCGCGGCGAGCTGCCCATCGGCGTCTACGGTCGCCTGCCGGACGGCCGCGTGCGCGTGCCGCCGCCGGAGGACCTGCGCCGCTTCTGCATCCCGAACCGGCCCGAGCACTGCCCGGTGTATGCGCGCCACGTCGGCCCTCGGTGAGCAGCTCGAGCAGGCGCTGGCCCGGGCCGGCGACGGCGTCTTCGTCGTGGGCGAGGACGGACGCATCCTGCTCTGGAACCGGGCGGCCGAGCGGATTCTCGGGTACAGCGCCCGGGAGGCGATGGGCGGCAACTGCTGCGACCTGTTCGCCGGGCGCGACGAGCACGGCAACCGCATCTGCTACCGCGGCTGCGCGGTGCGGGCTCTCCTGAAGCTCGGCGAGCCGGTGCAGAGCTTCGACATGCAGACGCGCACGAAGGGCGGGCGGTCGGTCTGGCTCAACGTCACGATCCTCGCCCACGGCGACGAGCGCCATCGCTGCAGCGTGCACCTCTTCCGCGACGTCACGGCGAGCAAGGAGCTGCTCACGCTCGTCCACGAGCGGCTCGCCCGGCCGGCCGGCCCGGGGGAGGCGGTGCCGCCGACGACGGGCGGGGACCTCACGCGCCGCGAGCTCGAAGTGCTCCGGCTCATGGCCGAGGGGCTGAACACCGCCGCGACCGCCGACCGGCTGCACGTCAGCTCCGCCACCGTCCGCAACCACGTGCAGAACATCTTCGCCAAGCTCGGCGTCCACAGCCGGCTCGAGGCGGTGGCCCACGCCACCCGCGCGCGGTTGCTCCCCGCGCCGCCGCCCGGCCGCCCGCCCTCGCCGGCGTGAGGGCAGTCCCGGAACCGGGTACCGTGGGGGCGTGAGCTGCGAGGTGCGGGCGGGCGGGCCGGACGCGCTGTACCGGCGGATCGTCGAGGAGATGGCCGAGGCGGTCGTCATCTCCGATCGCGACGGCGTCATCCGGCTCTGGAACCGCGGGGCCGAGACGATCTTCGGCTACACGGCCGCCGAGGCGCTCGGGCAGTCGCTCGACCTGATCGTCCCCGAGCGCTGGCGCGCGAGGCACTGGGCCGGGTACCGCGAGGTCATGGCCAGCGGGGTGACGCGGTACGGCCAGGAGCTGCTCGCGGTGCCGGCCACCCGCAAGGACGGCCATCGCATCTCGATCGAGTTCTCGATCATGCTGCCGCGGGACGACGAGGGGCGCATCGCCGGCGCCGTCGCCATCGTCCGCGACGTGACCGCGCGCTGGCAGGAGATGCAGGCCCTGCGCGCCCGCGTCGCCTCACCCGAGACGCCGGAGGGACCGGGCCGCTCGCGCGCCTGAGGCGGGCGCCCGGCCGCCGGGGTCACGGAGTCCGGAGGGGCAGCTCGCGGAAGCTCTCGTCGGGCGCGGCCAGGCAGTGCTGCCGGCAGCCCTGGCGGCGCGGCCACAGCGAGCAGCTCCCCACCGTCCGCAGCGAGCGCCACCCCAGCGCCTCGGCCAGGCCGGCGCCGCGGACCTCCACGGCGGCGTCGACGCGCTCCATCGGACAGCGGATCGCGCGCGGCCGCGCGAAGTGCGCCCGCATGGCCAGCCCGACGGGCAGCGCGACGTAGAGGACGGCGAGCACCACGATCGCGGCGAGCAGGAGCCAGACCTCCATGATGGCCTCCCCGGGATCCCATGGTCGGCGGGACCCTCGGCATCTGGGATACGCCCGGCGAGCCCGGGCGCGCATGAGCCGATCGCCTCATTTCCCCTAGGGCAGCCGGCCCCGCCGG
>JAICGY010000212.1 GCA_025922915.1 Candidatus Methylomirabilota bacterium
AGCCCTACCTGCTGAAGGTGGCGATCGACGAGCACATCCTCCGGGGCGACTGGACCGGGCTCGCGCTCGTCGCCGGGCTCTACGCGGCGACGCTGGCCGTCCTCTACGGGCTCCGCATGGCGGAGGCCTACCTGATGGCGCTCACCGGCCAGCGGGTCGTGCACGACCTGCGGGCGGCAGTCTTCGGCCACGCGCTCCGCCTGGAGGCGCGCTTCTTCGACGGCACCCCGGTCGGGCGCCTGATGACCCGCGTGCTGAACGACGTGGAGGCGGTGAGCGAGGCGTTCACGAGCGGGCTGTTCGCCGTCGCCGGCGACCTGGTGACGATCGCCGGCATCGTCGTGGTCATGGTCTGGATCGACTGGCGGCTGGCGCTCGCCGCCTTCGCGATCGTGCCCGTCCTCTTCGCCGTGGCCGCGTACTTCCGGCTGCGGGCGCGGGACGCCTACCGCGAGGTGCGCCGGCGCCTGGCGCGGCTCAACGCCTTTCTCCAGGAGTCGCTCTCGGGCATGACCGTGATCCAGCTCTTCGCCCGCGAGCGGGCCGAGCACGCGCGCTTCCGCCGCCTGACCGTCGAGCACCGGCGCGCCCTGTTCGCCTCGACGGCGTTCGAGGCGTCGCTCTACGCCGGCGTGGAGGCGCTGGGCTCCGTGGCGCTGGCTCTCCTCGTCTGGCACGGCGGGGGCCGCATCGTGGAGGGGACGCTGACGTTCGGCGCCCTCGTCGCCTTCATCCAGTACACGGGCCGGTTCTTCCTGCCCATCCGCGACCTGGGGGCGAAGTACGCGGTCATGCAGGCCGCGATGGCGGCGGCCGAGCGGATCTTCGGGCTCCTGGATCGGCCGCCGGCCATCGTGACGCCGCCGGCGCCCCGCGCGGCGCGGCCGGCCGGCGCCGGGCGCGTGGCCTTCGAGCGCGTCTGGTTCGCCTACGAGGAGCCGCGGTGGGTCCTCTCCGGGTGCAGCTTCGAGGTCGCTCCCGGCGAGCAGGTGGCGCTCGTGGGCGCGAGCGGCGAGGGCAAGACGACGTGCGCGCGGCTGCTCAACCGGTCCTACGACGTCACTCGCGGTCGCGTGCTCGTGGAGGGCATCGACGTGCGCGAGTGGGACGTGGAGCGGCTGCGGCGCCACGTCGGCCTCGTCCCGCAGGAGCCCGTGCTCTTCGCCGGCAGCGTCTTCGCGAACCTCGCGGTGCGGTCCGCGGCCACGCGCGAGGACGTCGGTCGCGCGCTGGACGCCGCGAACGCCGCCGCCGTCGTGGAGGCGCTGCCCGGCGGCCTCGACGCCGTGCTCGTCGAGCGCGGCGCGAACCTCTCGCACGGACAGCGCCAGCTCCTGGCCATCGCGCGAGCCGTCGTGTACAATCCCGCCGTTCTCGTGCTCGACGAGGCGACGTCGAGCGTGGACGCCGAATCGGAGCGGCTGATCCGGGAGGCGATGGCGGGGCTCATGGCGGGGCGCACGAGCATCACCATCGCGCACCGGCTGTCCACCGTCCAGCACGCCGACCGCGTCCTCGTCCTCCATCGCGGGCGCATCGCCGAGTCCGGATCGCACGGCGCACTGCTCCGGCGCGGCGGTCTCTACGCCCGCCTCTGGGAGCTGGCCGCGCGCGCCGGGGCCGCCGGCGGGCCGGGCGAGATCGAGGCGCGCGCGGGGTCCCCCGAGGCGTGAGGAGCGCGGGGGGTGTGGGGGTCGTGTCGTGGCTCTCACGGGGAGCCGATGGTCCGAGCTTCCGCAGCGTCGTGTACGCGGTGGTCCGGCGCATCCCGGCCGGGCAGGTGGCGACCTACGGACAGGTCGCCGTGCTCACCGGCCATCCGCGGGCGGCGCGCGCGGTGGGCGGCGCGATGCGCGATTGCCCCGACAGCGTGCCGTGGCACCGCGTCGTCAACGCCCGGGGCGGCATCAGCCGGCGGCGCCGCGCCGAAGGGATGCTGACGCAGCGCATCCGGCTCGAGCAGGAGGGCGTCCGGGTGCGGGCGGGACGCGTGCCGCTCGCACGCTACCGCTGGGAGCAGGCGCCGGCGCGGGCGGGCCGCCGGCCACGCGCGAAGGGAGGCCGGGAATGCGACTGGCGCTGACGCTGAACTACTCGGGCGCCGCGATGAGCCTCGACATGGAGCGGGTCCTCGAGGCCGAGCGGCTCGGCTACGACTCCGTCTGGTCGGCCGAGGCCTATGGCTCGGACGCCGTCACGCCGGCGGCCTGGATCGCGGCCCGCACCCAGCGCCTCCACGTCGGCACCGCCATCATGCAGATCGCCGGCCGCACGCCGGCCATGACGGCCATGACGGCCATGACCCTCGACGCGCTCTCCGGCGGGCGCTTCCGGCTCGGGCTGGGCGTGTCGGGCCCCCAGGTCGTCGAGGGCTGGCACGGCCAGCCCTTCGGACGGCCGCTGGCGCGGACCCGCGAGTACGTCGAGATCGTCCGCCGCATCCTCCGGCGCGAGAAGCCGGTGGAGTTCCGCGGCGAGCACTACCAGATCCCCTACGCGGGGCCCGGCGCCACGGGGCTGGGAAAGCCGCTGCGCTCCATCCTCCACGGGCGGCCCGGGCTGCCGATCTACCTCGCGGCCATCGGGCCCCGGAACGTGGCGCTGGCCGCCGAGATCGCCGACGGCTGGATCCCCGTCTTCTTCTCGCCGCGCCGCATCGCGATGTTCCGCGAGTGGCTGGCCGAGGGCTTCCGCGCGGCCGGCAAGGCGGGCGGGCCCGGCGAGCGAGCGTTCGACGTCATGCCGATGGTGACCGTCGTCGTCGGCGACGACGTGGACGCCTGCCGGCAGCAGGTGAAGCCGCGTTTGGCGCTCTACGTCGGCGGGATGGGGGCCCGGGGCCGGAACTTCTACAACGACGTCGCCCGCCGCTACGGCTACGACGCGGCGGCGGCGGCGATCCAGGACCTGTATCTCGCCGGGCGCAAGGACGAGGCGGCGGCGACGGTGCCCGACGCCCTCGTCGACGAGGTGGCGCTCTGCGGTCCGCGCGAGCGCATCCGCGAGCGGCTGGGCGAGTGGGCGGCCGCCGGGGTGACGACCCTGATGGTCGCCGGGGACCAGGCGGCGGTGCGGGTGATGGCCGAGCTCACGGCCTGAGAGCGAGCGAGGGAGTCTGCCATGCGTCTATCCGGGAGAGTGGCGATCGTGACGGGGGGCGCGTCGGGCATCGGGGCCGCCTCCGCGCGCGCGATGGCGCGCGAGGGCGCCCGCGTGGTGGTGGCCGACGTCGACGAGGCGGGTGCCAAGGGCGTCGTCGAGGAGATCGAGCGGGCGGGCGGGCACGCGGTCGCGGTGCGCGCCGACGTGACCCGGGCGAGCGACGGCCAGACCCTGGTCGAGCAGGCCGTCGCGCGCTGGGGCGGGCTCGACGTCTTCTACGCGAACGCCGGCGTGCCGCAGTGGAAGACCGACGTCGAGGAGGTGGACGAGGCGACGTTCGACCGCATCATGGCGGCGAACGTCAAGGGCGTCTTCCTCGGTGCCAAGTTCGCCCTGCCGGTGATGAAGCGCCAGCGGCGCGGCGTGTTCCTGATCACCGCGTCCACCGCGGCGATCCGCCCGCGTCCCGGCGGCCAGGTGTACGCGGCCTCGAAGGGCGCGGTGGTCACCCTCGCGAAGGCGCTGGCGCTGGAGACGGCACCCTTCGGCGTCCGCGTGGTGGCGATCGCCCCCGTGGCGACGGAGACCCCGATGCTGCCGACCTTCATGGGCAAGAAGGAGGTCGACGCCGAGGGCATGGCCCGGTACGTCGCCACCGTGCCGCTGGGGCGCCTGAACAAGCCGGAGGACATCGCGGCGACCGCCGTGTTCCTCGCCTCGGACGACGCCGCCATGATCACGGGCTCCTGCGTCGAGGTCGACGGCGGCCGGTGCATCTGACCGCGCACCGGGGGCGACCGTGAAGGTCATCCCGCTGGCCGCCGAGTCGCTCGGCGTCCGGTCGATGGCGACGTACGTCGAGGCGGGGGAGACCACCGTCCTCGTCGATCCCGGCGCCACGCTGGCGCCCTCGCGCTACGGCCTGCCGCCGGCCGACGCGGAGTGGGAGGCCCTCCGCCGGGCCAACGACCGCATCTCCGCCTACGCCGTCCGCGCGCGGTTCGTGTTCGTCAGCCACTATCACGAGGACCACTTCCGGTCCGACCCGGCCTCGTACGCCGGCCGCACCGTGCTCGCGAAGGACCCGCGGCGGCAGGTGAGCGGGCCGCAGGCCCGGCGCGGAGAGGCGCTGTGGCGGACGCTCGGCGCCCGGGCGCGCGTCGAGGCGGCCGACGGCGCGCGCATCGAGACCCGCGACGCCGAGCTGCGGGTGTCGCCGCCGCTGCCGCACGGCCTCGAGGGCGCCGGGCTCGGCTACGTCGTCGCGCTCACGGTGGCGAGCCTCGACGGCCGCGAGCGCTTCGTGTTCGCGTCCGACGTGCAGGGCCCCCTGTCGCCGGTGGCCGCGGCGTACCTGATCCGGGAGCGGCCGACGCTCCTCTATCTCTCCGGACCGCCTTCCTACGTCGAGCACGAGGTGGGCGCTCCGGCCGTGGAGCGGGGCATCGATCACCTGGTCCGGGTGCTCGACACCACCGGCTGCCGGGTGATCATGGACCACCACGCGCTTCGCGACGGCCGCTTCTCCAGCCGCTTCGAGCGGCTCTGGCAGACCGGCCGCGTCGTGACCGCGGCCGCCCACCTCGGCGCCGAGACGCAGCCCCTCGAGGCCCGGCGCGACCGGCTCTGGGCCGCGGTGCGGAAGCCGCCCGCGAAGGCCCGCGATCCGCGTGCTACCATCGCCCACGACGGCCGCCGGGTCGCGAAAGGAGGACGCGCCGAGTGACCACCGCACACATGGGACCACTGGACGTCGGGGCTCCCGCCCCCGATTTCACGCTGAAGACCATCGGGCTCCGGGAGATCAGCCTGCGGGACTACCGGGGCAAGAACGTCGTCCTGCTCTTCTACCCGCTCGACTGGACGCCGGGCTGAAGCACCTGCATGCCGGCCTTCGACAAGCGCACCCGCGACTTCGAGGCCGCCAATACCCAGGTGCTGGGTATCTCGACCGACAGCCCGTTCAGCCACGAGAACTGGGCCAAGTCCGTGGGCATCAGCAACTACCCGCTGCTGTCCGACGTCCACCGCACGACCGCGAAGGACTACGGCGTCTACTGGGCCGACTGGAACGCCAACAGCCGTGCGACGTTCATCGTCGACGGCGCCGGCACGATCCGCTTCGTGGAGCGATACGCCAAGGGGCAGCTTCCCGACCCCGACAAGATCCTCGCCGAGGTCAAGAAGCTCGGCTGATCCCCGGGACCCGGGGCGAGCCATCCCCGCCCGGTGCGGGGTCGCCGGCTCGCCTCGGGCCACCGGCCACCCCGGGGCCCGGCCCACCACGTAGCCTAGCGGCCGGCGGTCGTCGTGAGCGCGACGCCGGCCAGCACGAGCACGGTGCCGACCACCTGCGCCGGGCCGATCGACTCACCGAGGAGCGCCGCCGCCAGGGCGATGCCCACGATGGGCGTGACGTTCATGAAGACGGCCGCCCGGCTCACGCCGACCCGCTCGACGGCGCGATACCACCAGACGTGGGCGATCGCCCCGAAGAGGGCGTGGTACACGACCACGACCCAGGCCCGCGCGTCGCCGAGCGCGGGGAGAGGGAACAGCGGCGCGGTCAGGGCCGCTAGCGCGACGAGGACGACGGTCCCGGCCACGTACGCCGCGGTCGTCACCAGGGCCGGCGGATGCGTGGCGAGGACGCGCTTGCCGAGCACCGTGTAGGCCGTCCAGCCGACGAGGGCGACGAGGGTGATGAAGTCGCCCGGCCGGAGCATCTCCGGCCGGAGGACGTCGAGGCGTCCGTGCGTCACCACGAGCAGCACGCCGGCCGCGGACACGGAGACGCCGAGCCGGGCGCGGGGCCGCAGGTGCTCGCCCAGCCAGAGGCGCGCACCCAGCGCGACCATCACCGGCCCCGAGGCTTGTAGTATGGCCGCGTTGGCGGCGGTGGTCGTCGCGATCCCCACGTAGCTCAGCTGGGTCGACACGACGAGCCCCAGGACCCCCAGCAGCGCGAAGGTCTGCAGGCTCGGCCGATCGAGGGCGCGCGCGGACTCGGCCCCCGAGCGAGCGAGCAGGAGGACCAGGAAGCTCGAGGCGATCACGCCGCGCACGGCGGTCAGGAACACGGGCGGGAAGCTGTCGAGGGCGAGCTTGGCCGTCGCCGGGAAGGTGCCCCAGAGGACCGCGATCGCGAGCAGCGCGGCGAAGGCCCGTGTTTGGCTGGCCCCGAGCATCTGCCTATGATGCGTCAGGTCGGCGGCGGCCTCCCCCGGTAAGTTGCGCCGGAGCCGGGAACATCGAGATCGGGGAGATCCGGAATGGAGCTCGGCAGGTATGTGATCGCCGGCGTGCTGGGCGTGCTCCTCGGCCTGGCCGGCGGCTGCGTGCTGTGGCGCGCGGACCGGGCGTCCCTGGCCGAGGAGCTCGAGAAGACCAGGGGCTGGCTGGCCGAGGAGATGAGGGTGGCGGACGCGCGCGTGGAGGAGTGCCAGCGCGCGCGTGGCCGGGCGGCCGGCCCCGACGCCGAGCCGATCCGATCGGCGCTCGCCAAGGCCGAGGCGGAGGTCGCGCGGCTTCGCGCGGTCGCGAAGGAGGCGGCCGACGACTGGCGCACGGAGCTGGAGCGCCGTCGCGCGCTGGCGGTGAGGCTGGCGGCCGCTCAGCGCGAGTGCAAGGCGGCGGCGTCCCGGGGGCGGTGACCCTGGCCGACCACGTGCTCGAGAGCCGCGTCGTCCTCCCGCGCCCGCGCCCCGAGGTGTTCGCGTTCGTCGCCGATCCGCAGAACCTCTCCGGGCTCGCCCCCGCCTCCCTCGGGCTGCGCGTGCACGGGCCGGCCACCCTGCACGCCGGGGCGGTGCTCGATCTGCGCCTGCGCTGGCTCGGCGTGCCGCTGCGCTGGCGCGCGTACGTCCGGGAGTGGGACCCCCCGTACCGGTTCGTCGACGTGCAGGTGCGCGGGCCGTGGGCACGCTGGGAGCACCGTCACCAGTTCCTGGAGGTCGACGGAGGCACGCTGCTCCTGGACCGCGTGACCTACCGTCCGCCGCTGGGGCCGCTGGGCCGGCTCGTCCACGCGCTCGTGCTCGGGCGTCAGCTGCGCCGGCTGTGGGAGTATCGCCGGCGCCGGCTCGCCGCCCTCCTCGCGGGCGGCGCCCCGCCGCAGGGGGCGCCGTGACCCCGGGCGCCCCCCGCGACGAGCTGGGCGCCCACATGTCGATCGCGGGCGGGCTCCCGCGGGCCCTGGAGCGCGGGGCCGCGCTGGGGTGCGGCGCGATCCAGGTCTTCGTCAAGAACCAGCGCCAGTGGGCGGCGCGCCCTCTGCCGGCGGCGGAGATCGCCGCCTTCCGCGCGGCGCGTCGCCGCACCCGGATC
>JAICGY010000213.1 GCA_025922915.1 Candidatus Methylomirabilota bacterium
CGCATCGCTGCCGACCGATCCGCGGCTGGTCACCGGCCGGCTCGACAACGGCCTGAGCTACGTCATCCGCCGGCACCCGACGGCGGAGCGGCGCATCGGTGTCTGGCTGCACGTCGCCACGGGCTCGCTGAACGAGACGGACGAGACGCGCGGGCTTGCGCACTATTTGGAGCACCTGGCGTTCAACGGCTCGGCCCACTTTCCGCCCGGGGCCCTGGTGCCCTTCTTCGAGCGGCTCGGCCTGACGTTCGGCCGTGACCAGAACGCGTTCACGAGCTTCGACCAGACCACGTACCAGGTCATGGCGCCGGCGGGGCAGCCCGAGACGCTCGACCGGGCCATGCTCTTCCTGGCCGACGTCGCCTCGCGCCTCACGCTGTCGGCCGCGGAGATCGAGAGCGAGCGGCGCGTGATCCTGGAGGAGAAGCGGGCGCGGGCGGGCGCCGCGCAGCGCGTGACCGAGCAGGTGCTGCCCCGACTGGTGCCGGAGTCCACCCTGGGCCGCCGGCTGCCGATCGGCACCGAGGCCACGCTCCGATCGCTCGCGCCGTCCGACTTTCACGAGTACTACCGGCGCTGGTACGTCGCGAGCAACATGACGCTGCTCGTCGTCGGGGACTGCGAGCCGGCGGACATGGTGACGCTGATCCGGCGGCACTTCGGCGACGCCCCCGCCGTCCCGCGCCCCGAGCCGCGTCCGGTCGGAGTCGTGACGGCCCCAGGCTCGCGGGCGATCCTCGCCACCGATCCGGAGCTCACCCGCGCCGAGGTCTCCCTCATCCGGGTCGAGCCGGCCCGCCCGCCGTCCACCACCGTCGCCGAGTACCGGCGCGACCTGGTCGAGACGGTCGCGGCCTGGACGCTGCGCCGACGGCTCCAGACCGAGGCCGCCGAGGGGCGCGCGCGCTTCGAGAACGCCGACGCCCGCGTCGGACGGTGGGCAGGCGTCATGCGGACCGTCTCCGTCCTCGCCTCCGGGCCGCCCGAGGCGTGGCAGCCGATGCTCGCCGACCTGGGCCGGGGACTGCAGCGCGCCCGGCTGCACGGGGTCACGGAGCGCGAGGTCGAGGACGCGCGCACGGCGCTGCTGGCCGAGGCTCGCGAGGCGGCGGTCCGCGACGCCACGACGCCCGTCCGCCAGGTGCTGTCCGCGCTGAACCGGGCGGTCGCTCGCGAGGCCCCGATGCTCTCGCCCGGGCAGCGGCTGGCGCTTCTCGACCGGCTGCTCCCCGGCGTGGGAGCGGAGGAGGTCTCCACGGCCCTGGGCCGCCTCTTCGATGTGGCCGACGTCGTGGCCGTGCTCGAGCTTCCGGCGGCGCCGGGCCTCGCCGTCCCCGCCGAGGCCGACGTGGCCCGGCTCGCCCGCGCCGCGGTCGACGTCGCGCCGGAGGCCGAGCCGGAGCGCGCGCGTGCCACCGCGCTCCTGGCCGAGCTGCCCCGCCCGGGTACGATCGTCGAGCGGCAGACCGAGCCGTCCACGCAGGTCACATCTGTCTGGCTCGACAACGGCGTGCGCGCCCATCACCGGCACATGACCCAGCGCCGGGGTCAGGTCCTGGTCGTGGCGACCCTCGCCGGCGGGACCATCGAGGAGCAGGCGGGCACGCGCGGCCTGACGGAGGCCGCCGCCCAGGCGTGGGCGCGCCCGGCGGCCGGGCGGCTCTCCAGCACCGGGATCCGCGACGTCCTGGTCGGCCGGCGCGTGGCCGTCGCCCCGAGGGTCGGCGAGGATGCCGTCACGCTCAGCCTGCGGACGACCCCGGCAGACCTCGAGACGGCGTTCCAGCTGCTGCACCTGCTGCTGACGGATCCCGTCGTCGAGGACGTCGCGCTCGAGCAGTGGAGGCAGGAGGCGCTGCGCGATGCCGCCGATCGCCGGGCCGTGCCGATGGCGGCCCTGCGCGAGGTCGCCGCCGATGCCCTGCGTCCGCCCGCGGAGCCGCGGATGCACCCGCTGGGCCCCGCCGAGGTCACCGCCGTCACGCGCGAGGGCGCGCAGGCCTGGCTCGGCCGGCTGGTGGCGCACGCCCCGCTCGAGGTCGCCGTGGTAGGCGATGTCGGCGAGGCGGCGGCCACCGCGCTCGTGACCCGGTACGTCGGCTCCCTGCCGTCGCGCGCGCGCATCGGGCCCGACACGCTCGCCTCTCTGCGCCAGGTGCCACCCGTGCCCGGGCCCATCCGGGTCGCGCGCAGCCTGCCGACCCGGACGCCGCAGGCGGCGGTGCTCGTCGGCTTCCGCGGGGCCGACGCCCGCGACCGCCGCGACGCGCGGCTGCTCACGGTCGCCGCGCGGGTGCTCTCCACACGCATGCACCGGACGCTGCGCGAGGAGCGCCAGCTGGTCTACAGCGTCCGTGCCGCGTCCCGGCCCGCCCTCGCCTACCCGGGCTACGGCGCGTTCGTCGTCCAGGCCCCCACGGATCCGGCGCGCGCCGACGCCCTCGCCACGGAGATCGAGGCGATGTACGCCCACTTCGCCACCGAGGGGCCCACCGAGGCCGAGATCGCGGTGGCGCGGCGGCAGATCCGGGCCCAGCTCGACGAACAGCTCGAGCGGCCCGGGTTCTGGGCGATGCGCCTGGCGAGCAGCCATTACCGTGGCGAGGGCCCACAGGAGCCCCTGGAGGCGCGGCGCCAGTACGAGGGAGCCACGGCCCGCGACGTGCGCGAGACCTTCCGTCGCTACGCGCTGCCCGGGGCCGGGTTCACGATCGTCGTCACCCCCGACGAGATCGCCGCGCCGCTGGCGCCATCGGGCTCCTGACCGCCCTCAGCGAACGGGCAGGGAGGCTTCCGCTCCGGGGGGCGTCGTCGCGCACCGGAGCCGGCCGGTCCAGGCGCGCTGCGCCGGGAAGCGCCGCAGGAGGCTCGCGATCTCCTCGCACGGCGGCCGGTGGCCGGGGAGCACGGGTTGGCCGCCGTCGTGCGCGGCGAGGAGATGCGCGTAGACCAGGTGCACCGCCGCCGCCTCCGACAACCTCAGCACCCGCACGAGGATCTCGACGCTGGCGGCCGTCGCCTGCAGCTCCATCTCCGGGGTGACGGGCGCCGGCCCAGCGTGGCCCAGGACGAAGTGGCCGAGCTCGTGCGCGACCAGCGCGAGGAGGTGCGGCGAGCGGACGAACCGCTCGTCCACGTAGATCCTGGCGCCGTCCCAGCGCGCGCCCTCCCCGTTGACGCCGGCGGCGATCACGATGGGCGGGACGCGCGCTTTCCGGTAGAGCGCTGCGGTGACCTCGGCAAAGCGCTGCATCGGATCGAGCGCCGGCGTGCGGGCCACCGGGACGGTCGCGCAGCCCGCCACCAGGCACGCGCCGGCGAGGGCCCCGGCGACCCGCGTCACGACGCTCCGGACGCGCGCCCGCCGGAGCGTGCGCCTCGCGCGCGCGACGTCTCCGTGGAGCGATCCGGGGTTCACGCGCGCACCGCCGTGCAAGGCGAGTGCCCGACGTTCCGCCCCCCGGGTGGCCAGGCCGGTGGCATCGCCCTTGCCGCCCCTTGTTGGCCGATGCGGTACCGGCACCTGGGCTATCGCTACGCCGTGATCGCCAAGGCGGGAGCGCTCCGTCCGCTCGCGCCCGGCCTGCCGGTCGGCGTGATGCTGGCGCAGCCGCGCTGGCGGCCCGAGGCCGACGTGTACGAGACCGCGACGGCGTTCACGGTGACCGTGGAGGTCGGAGGCATCGACGAGGAGGACCTCGAGGTGACGCTCTTCGAGGACGGCGTGATCGTGGAAGGCGAGCGGCGCCTGGCCTGCGAGGAGGCGTGCGTCTATCACGCGGCCTCGATCCGCCAGGGCCCGTTCAGGCTCGAGGTGCTGCTTCCGGCCACCGTCGACCCCACGGCGGTCGAGGCGCGCTACGACCGGGGACTGCTGCGGATCCGGTTGCCGAAGGCACGAGTCGCCTGAGCGATGGCCACGCCGCCGAGCCCGACGCTGCCCGACGCCCTTCCCGTGCTGCCGCTGCGCGGCCTCGTCGTCTTTCCGCTCGCGGTGGTGCCACTCACGATCGGGCAGCCGCGCTCCCTGCGGCTGATCGACGACGTCATGCGGAGCAACCGCATGCTCACCCTCGTCGCCCAGCGCTCGGACGTCGCGGAGGCCCCGCCCGAGGACCTGCACCGGGTCGGCACGGCCGGCGTCATCCACCAGATGTCGCGGACCCCCGAGGGCGCGGTGCAGGTGCTCGTCCAGGGGCTCGAGCGGGTGCGGCTGCTCGACTTCGTCGCCACCGAGCCGTACCTGGTCGGGCGCATCGAGCCGCACCCCGAGGAGCCGGCGACCGGGGTCGAGGTCGAGGCCATGCAGCGGGCGGTGACGGAGCTCTTCGAGCGCCTCGTCGGCCTGAGCGCGGAGCTGCCCGACGAGCTGGCCGCGGCGGCGGCCGGGCTCACCGATCCCCGTCAGCTCGCCTACCTCGTGGCCTCCGTCGCGCCCCTGGACGGCGCGGCACGCCAGGAGGTGCTCGAGCTCGATCCCGTCGACGCCAAGCTGCGGCGCCTGATCGAGCCCCTGCAGCAGGAGATCGCCGTGCGGGAGCTGGGGCGCAAGATCACCAGCGACACGCGCGAGCGGCTGTCCAAGAGCCAGCGCGACTTCTTCCTCCGGGAGCAGCTTCGCTCCATCCAGCAGGAGCTCGGCGAGGCGGAGGGCGGGGGCGAGACCGCGGAGCTCCGGCACCGCATCGAGCAGGCCGGCCTGCCCGACGAGGCGCGCCGCGAGGCCGAGCGCGAGCTCGACCGCCTCGCCACCGTGCCGGCGGCCTCCCCCGAGCACGGGCTGATCCGGACGTATCTGGAAGTCCTCGCCGCCCTGCCGTGGACCCGCGTCTCGGGCGGCGGCATCGACATCGCGCGCGCCCGCGCCGTGCTCGACGAGGACCACTACGATCTCGAGAAGGTCAAGGACCGGCTGCTCGAGTACCTGGCGGTGAAGAAGCTGCGCCAGGACCGGGCCGGCCCGACCCGGCCGCCCGCCGGCGACCAGGCCCCGCGCGAGCCGATCCTCTGCTTCGTCGGCCCGCCCGGCGTGGGCAAGACGAGCCTCGGGCAGAGCATCGCCCGCGCCCTCGGCCGAATCTTCGTGCGCATGTCGCTCGGGGGCGTGCGGGACGAGGCGGAGATCCGCGGGCACCGCCGCACGTACATCGGCGCGATGCCGGGGCGGATCATCCAGGGGATCCGGCGCGCCGAGACCCGCGACCCCGTGTTCATGCTGGACGAGATCGACAAGGTGGGCGCCGACTGGCGCGGCGACCCCTCGGCGGCGCTCCTCGAGGTCCTCGACCCCGCGCAGAACCACGCGTTCGTGGACACGTACCTGGGCGTCCCCTTCGACCTGTCCCAGGTGCTCTTCATCGCCACCGCCAACAACCTCGATACCATCCCGGCCCCCCTGCGCGACCGGATGGAGGTGCTCCGGCTCTCCGGCTACACCGACGACGAGAAGGTCCGGATCGCCGAGCAGTACCTGGTCCCCAAGCAGCGGGAGGCCAACGGGCTGGCCCCCGACGAGCTGACGTTCGAGGCCGGCGCCCTGGCGCGCATCGTGCGCGGATACACCCGGGAGGCGGGCGTGCGGAACCTCGACCGCGAGATCGCGGCAGTGGCCCGCAAGGTGGCCCGGCGGATCGCCGAGGGCACCCGCGAGCCCGTGCACGTGACGCCAGAGAGCGTGGCCGAGCACCTCGGGCGTCCCCGCTTCTTCGACGACCCGGCGGAGCGGACGGACCGGCCGGGCGTCGCCACCGGCCTGGCGTGGACGCCGACGGGCGGCGAGGTCCTCTTCGTGGAGGCCACGATGATGCCCAGCCGCGCCGAGCGCCTCGTCCTGACGGGCATGCTGGGCGACGTGATGCGCGAGAGCGCGCGCGCGGCCGCGTCGTGGGTGCGCTCGAACGCCGGAATCCTGGAGATCTCCCCGCGGCTGTTCGAGGGCCAGACGCTCCACGTGCACGTGCCGGCGGGGGCGATCCCCAAGGACGGTCCCTCGGCGGGCGTGACGATGGTGGCGGCGATCGCCTCGCTCGCCACCGGCCGGCCCGTGCGCGGCGACGTCGCGATGACCGGGGAGATCACGCTGCGGGGGAAGGTGCTCCCGGTGGGGGGCATCAAGGAGAAGGTGCTCGCGGCGCACCGCGCCGGCATCCGCCGGGTGATCCTGCCCCGGCGCAACGAGCCCGACCTGGACGACGTGCCCGCGGAGCTGCGCCGGGAGATCGAGGTCGTGCTCGTCGACACGGCCGGCGAGGCGCTGGCCGAGGCGCTGGATCCCGTGGCACCCGCGGCCACGGCGGGCGCGGCGCGCCCCTGACGCGGCCGGCGCCCGAGGAAGGAGCAGTCATGAATCTCTCGTCAGCGGTTGGGCCGATCGCGCTCGCCTCGCTGGTCGCGCTCACCCCCGCGCTCGCGGCCGCGAAGGAGGTGAAGGTGCCGACTTCCAAGGCGATCGAGCAGTGCAACGCCGAGGCGCGCCAGGCAGCGCGGTCGCCGAGCGCGTCGCCCGGCTCGCCGCAGGACGCCCAGGCGTCCACCGAGCGCGAGCGAGGGTCAGGTCAGGCGGAGGACAAGCCCCAGCCGTCCCCGGAGGCCCAGCGGCGCGCGGAGGCGCGGACCGCGGGCGATCCGGGTGGGCCGGGGCAGGAGCGCAAGCTCGAGGGCGGCGACATCCGGGTCGACCGCGGGGCGGGGGCCGTTCCCGGCGCCCAGGATGTTCCGGGGAGCACCTACTCGGGCTCGCTGTGGAGCAACGGCTCCTCGCTCGGGATGGCGCCCGAGGGCGAGGGCAACATCGCCTACACGGACGCCTACCGCGAGTGCCTGCGCCGTCTCGGGTTCTGAGCGCCGGCCGGGCAGCGGGTGCGCGGGATCACGCCACGCGCCACGGCGTGCCGAGGATCCGGGCGAGCCGGTTGGCGTCGAAGGGCTTGACCAGGTAGAGGTGAAAGCCGGCCTGTCCCGCACGCAGCTGGTCCTCGAACCGGCTGAAGCCGGTGAGCGCGACGAGCCGGACCGCCTGCCCACCGTCCAGATCCCGGATGCGGCGCGCGACCTCGTAGCCGTCGATGTCGGGCAGGCCGAGGTCCACGATGGCGATGTCCGGCAACAGGCTGGCGGCCGCCGCCACGGCGGCCTGGCCGTCGTCCGCCTCCCGCACCTGATGCCCGTGGTCCTCGAGGACCATCTTGAGCAGCGTGCGCGTGTCCTGGTCGTCCTCGACCAGGAGGATCTGGAGCGAAGGAGTCACCGGCCCCCCTGCGGCGCGCCGGCGGAAACGCGAAGCGCCTGACGATCGTCCGGGCGACGCCGCGTGTCGTCGCGGCGGCCCGGCGCGCCGCGACGGAGCCTCCATCCTACCTCAGCACGCCACCG